>JAGGTX010000149.1 GCA_021163525.1 Caldifarciminota bacterium | reverse complement strand
TTTGGGATACCAAGTTCATGCAGGTTCTGCTCAAGGTAGATGGGGCTCTCACCCGTATCAAACAAAAGGTGGTAATCAGGGAAGAAGAAGGAAAGCCCCCATCCCCTGCTCAATTTCTTTATCTTTTTCGTATTATCAAAAATATCAATAAACCTCATTTGTTTAATTTTAATCTCTTTGGTATGCTTGTCAACAAATAAGATGAAAACATCTATGAATCATATTCTGTTTTTATATTGAGAATTAAAGAACTTATGCCTCCCTGAATGTGGAATAGAAAAGGGAAAGGTCAATAAGTGTGAATACCCACAAAAGGAGATTTGCCTTCCAGGATAGGAATATGGCAAAGAGTATGTACTGGAATCCAAGTATCATAATCAGTATCTTTGCATATTTGTTCATCTCCCTCCATACCTGGACAGGGGTTCTGAGAATCTTACCGCATTTTCTGCAAAAAACCGCATTCTCCGCATTCCTTTTCCCACACCCTGGACAGATAACTGGCTTTTCCTCCTCCTCTGTTTTAATAAAATACCTCATCTCCTTTGCCTTCCTCTTTGCAAGACTCTCCTCTACCATGGCAACCAATTTTTCAGCCTTTTCATAGTAATAAAGTGCCCTCCTGTAATCCTCCTCCTTCTCATACAGTTTCCCAAGTGCCATCAGGGTTCCGAAATCATCTGGTTCAAGGTTCAGTCGGTTTTCAAGGTTCTCAATCATCCTCTTCATTTTATTCCTCTCCTGTTTAATCTCATTCTTCTTTATAAAGAGGAAGATTACATATGTAACAACAATGATAAAAAGAACGGGTATTCCACTCTTACCCCCAAGGAGAATCGTTATAATGGAGAAAAAGGCAATTATTCCAGAAAGGACATAAAAGCCATAATTGGGATTGCCCATTGACCTTATGAATGCACCCTCAACAATCCTGAATGTGAGCCAGGTAAAAAGGAAGAATACAAGCGTTCCAAGAAACAAAAGATAAAGAATCATCAAACCGAGCATGTTTCATTTTAAACCCAATAAATAAAAAGTCAACAAACCCACCAAAGACCCTGCCATTATGACAATTTTTAGAAAAGTATACACGAAGAAATTTAATAATTCCACATTGTGCATGAATTTTCCCACAGGTATGTAAAAAACTACTTGACAAAAGAAATAGATGTGTTATTTTAAATTCATGAGAAGAAGGATGGTAAAAAGGAGAAATACTCTCTCTCTCTCGGGGAACTCTTTCTTCATAGAGGATGTTTTATATTCTTATGCATAAACTCTCATATATCCCTTGTTTATTCACCATCAAGGAGGATAAGGTTCGTTTAAGGAAGCCCCTGCATCAGGGATGATGGTGCAGGGGGAAAAATATATTTTGAAAAGGTAAGCAAAATTTAAAAAATAAAAAAACTAAAATAGGGGGTGAAAATGGTAATTGAAAATGCTTATCTCAAGATAGATCAGCTTGGTTTAGGCACAAAAGTTGTATTTAACCAGCTATGTCCTTCCAGGATGGTGTGTGGAGGAAAACAAAGATGTGCCGTGCCATAATAATTTAGTTGTGAAGGCTGTGGCCAGAATATAGGCCACAGCCCTTTCTTTAAGGTTCTAAAACTTATAGCAAGGAGGAAAAAATGAATAAATCTATATGGAATATTGAAAAAAGGCTTGATTGTGGATACCTTGTTTATAATACATTAACTGGTGGAGGAGTTGTTTTGCAAGAAGATGAATATATTAAATATAAATCAAAGCCCGAAGACTTAGAATCTAACATTAAGAGTATCTTATATGAAAATGGATTGCTTACCAATTTTTTGGAAGAAGACGAATATGCTTTTTATTGGAACTTTTATCATACACTTGTATATCAATCTATTTTTGACGAATTACATCTTGTCTTATTGCCTACTTATAAATGTAATATGGCCTGTACTTATTGTTTTGAGCAGAATAAATATCTTAAAGATTCCTTAAAATATACATTTCCAATCAAAGCATTGATAGGTTTTATAGAAAATCTTTTTAATATTTATAAATTTAATAAAGTAAGAACAGTTTTTTACGGAGGAGAACCTATGATATTTCTTGAAGAAATTGTAAATATAACTGAAGAATTGAATAAGTGGTCATCAAAAAATGGAATAAAATATTCTTTTTCTATAGTCACAAATGGTACTATATTACAAAAATCTGCTTTAAGGAAATTGATTAAATATGGATTAGATGAAGTACAGATTACAATTGATGGCCCTGAAAGAGTCCATAACATAAGAAGACCTTTTCTTAATGGAAAAGGTACTTTTAAAAGGATAATTTCTAATCTGGATTTATTTTTAAAATATTCAAAAATAGACGTTACTATTAGAATAAATATCGATGAACATAACTGTGAGCAAATAGGGGGGTTGATTGATTTCTTTATTCAAAAGGGGTACACTAAAAAAAATAACTTTACTTATTATGCTGGGTTAGCGGACCCGCAAAAACCACCAACTGACTGGACAAATTCGTATATTCCGTTAAGATTGGATCAACGGATATATACTTACTTAAAGGCATGGAATTTAATAATGGAAAAGGAGCAGAATGTTGTGAATATGTTAGACTACCATAAGTATAAATTTGGGTTATGCCCTGCTAAAGTTTATGGAAGTTTCTTTATTGATCCGAATGGGGATCTATATTCCTGCTATTCGCTTGTAGGAAATAAAGAATTTAAAATTGGAGATATATACAATGGGCCCAGTCCGTTTTATTACAGGCTCTTTTATCTTCAGGATAAAAAATTAAAAGAATGCCTTGATCTAAAATGCCCCTATGTTCCTTTGTGTAATGCAGGATGTTTATACCACGCTTATGTTGAGCACTCCGATATATCACAAAAGGTCTGTCAGAGAAAATTTTATGAAGATGTATGGCTAAGGATAAAAGGAGAGATTTATGAAAGGATTTGTAGGGTCCAGCAATAGATTGCTTTCCATCAAAAATATAACAAAGGTTTACAGGACAAAAAACCAGGAGATTGTTGCCAATAGAAATATAACGTTTGATGTAAGAAAGGGAGAAATCTTTGGAATCCTTGGACCAAATGGAGCAGGTAAGACAACCCTTATTAAACAGATTGCTACATTACTTCTTCCAGATGAAGGTGACATTCTGTTTAAGGGCAAGTCTATTCTCTCACATCCTGATTGTTTTCTTGGAAAATTCTCATTTCTAATGGAAGGGACAAGGAGTATGTATGAATACCTTAGTGCCGGGGTAAATCTCTTATATTTTGCATATCTGTATAAAATACCCGAAAAGGTAGCAAGAAAAAGGATAGATGAATTGATGGAAATGTTCGGATTAACTGAATTTTTAGAGGAGTATGTGATGAATTATTCAACAGGTATGTTGAAAAAATTAAACATTGTAAGATGCCTTCTCACAGAACCTGAAGTGGTGTTTCTTGACGAGCCACTCTCAGGTCTTGATGTTATTGCATCAGAGGAATTCATAAATCTAATCCAGAGCCTTGTAAGAAAGAGAAACATTACATTCCTTATTGCAAGCCACAGAATGGATTTTGTTGAGAAGATAACGGACAGGGTAATCTGGCTTAAAGATGGAGAGATTGTGAAGATGGGTGAAACTGGGAAAATAAAAGCCAGTGTTGAGAACTTTGAGTATCAGGTGTATTTAAAAAAACGCAGAAATACAGTAAGATTACTTGAAAGGATGGGTCTCATATACGAAGTAATGAAAGGTGGTATATTGAGATGTAATATTAGCCTGAAACAAAAAGAGAAACTTAAGGAATTGCTTGATAATGAAGATGTGATAAGCGTAGAAAAAAAGGAAAGAGATTTTGAATCTGTTTTTAAGGAGGTATATGGCTGATGTTCGTTTTGAGGGCTGAATTTTTAAAGTTCATATATGATGTAAAAAAATACAGGTTCAACTATGCTATGGGCCTTATAAGCACCCTTATTTTCCTTATGGGCTTATACTGGGGAGCTGGTGAAATAAACAAAGGTTCAGGCGGTGCAACTCTTTTTGTTGGGCTAATTCTCTGGATATTTGCCTCAGACGCTATATCAGATGCATCTGACCATCTTTTTGAGGAAAGGTACTATGGGACCATAGAACAACTTTCTATCACTAAATACTCCCTTCTTTCTATCTTTATGGCAAGGTTCCTTGCAGTATTTGTATTTTCACTCCTGGAGATTGTTTTCCTTGGACTTCCACTATATTTTATATTTTCCCCTGACCTTGGCGTTTTCTTTTCAAACTTTCGGTTCACATTTATAAGCATAATTGTTACCATCTCTTTGATAATTACACTTTACGGTTTTGGACTTTTTCTTGCTGCCATAGGGTTGAAGTTTAAAAAGGTTGGTGCACTTTCGGGAATTATAAGATACCTGATACTATTCTTTTCCGGGATAATCATACCCTATGACTCCATGCCTTATTTTTTGAAAATAATTTCCAGCATTTTACCCATGGGAATTGGTATAAGGGCACTTTCAGGATTGGAGAAGGGTGTTGTATATACACACTTAGTTCTTTTCTGTGCCCTATACAGTCTTTTGATATTATTCGCAGGTATTATTCTTTTCAGGATGGGCATTAGACATGTGAAAAAAACAGGGGAATATAGTGCATATTAACTTTTTTCTTTTAATTACATCATCACTGTGCCTTACCAACATTGGTGTTCCAATTAAGGATGCGTCCATTGATGATGAGATATGGGAAAAAGGTGTTGAAATAAATAATTTTCATACTATCTACCCCGGAATGGGAAAGCCATCTGTTGATGTTAAGGTTTATTTACTTTTTGATGGAGAATATCTCGGCATTAAATTTGTTATTACTAAAAAGGAACCCGTAATTTTAGTTTCAACTATTAGGGATTTCCCTATTTTCAGGGAGGACTGCTTTGGTGTTCTCCTGGATAGCCAGAATAACAAGAGGAGTGCTTATGCTTTTTTCGTAAATCCTTCCAATATACAATCAGACCTTTATGGAGATAATGCTATAGAATCCCAGGATCCTGCCTGGGATGGAGAATGGTATTCTAAAACAAAGGTTTTTGACAGAGGATGGAAGGGAATTATATGTATACCCATTGAAATCTTAAAATTTACAGGTAATGAATGGGGAATAAACTTGCTTCTTTGTATCAGGCGTAAACAGGGGAAACCTCAAAAAGAAATAATTACATGGGAAATACCTGAAAGGTCGTGGATTGAACCAGAAACATTTGAAAACTTGCGTCTTGATTTAAATATAGGCACGAATAAAAAAATGTATTCTTTTATTCCATATCTTGTTTTCCCCTATCCTTACACTGGATGTAAATCAGGTATTGATATTGTGATGGTCCTGCATCATGGACATAGTTTAAACTTTACTTTCAATCCTGATTACGCACAAATAGAAGGGGATAGAGACATGATTAACATTACAAAGACAAATCCGTATCTTCAGGAAAAAAGACCCTTTTTTATGGAGAAAAATGATATTCTATCCTCTTTAATTGAATTAATGTATACAAGAAACATCGAGAATATAAAATATGGCTTAAAGTATGTAGGAGACGAAGGAGGTTTTTCAATGTATTCCTTTGGGATTCTGGCAGAAGAAAATGATACAACCACAGATTTCTTCTGCTGGAGAACAAAGAAAGGAATAGGGAAGGCAGATTGGTTCGGGCTTTACGGAACCGCAAAAATAAAAGGTAAACATAAAAACTTAACTGCAAGTGTTGATGGCCAGCTTGAACTTCCTTTTTCTTCAAGGCTGAACATGGCAATAGCAAAATCCTATACCACAGGCTTGGAGAATGTCCAGAATCTTGCTTACAGGTTTGACCTCAGGAAAGAAACTATAAAGAGTGGTCCTGCTGTAACCATTTCACTCAGAGACATACAGGAAAATTTTAACCCTGAAACAGGTTTTCTCTCCATGTATAATTTAAGGGCAAAGTTTATAAACCTTTCTTACACGATACTATTACAAAGGGTATTCTTTCAGAACCTTTATCCAGGGATAATCTATGCAAACTGGAGAAAAAGCAGTGATGATTCGCTTCTCATGGATTATCTCAATCCATATCTGGGAATTGTTTTTGAGAAGTTTGCAGAATTAAACCTTTTTTTTGAAAAGGAATACAGATTCTGGGAAGGAAAATATTATGATAATAAAATATATACAATTAATTTAAATTTATATCCATCAGGCAAAACTTATCTCTCTATAAACTATTTATTTGGATATTACTACAATCAAATCCTTCGCTATCCCTCCATTTCCATTTCAATGACACCCTTAGAATGTTTTTCTCTTGAACTATCTTTTGATGATTATCATATTATAGGAGATGAGAATGAGGATGTTGAAAGAATATTGGTGATTAAAGAAAACTGGAATATAACAAAAAAGTTAAGTTTCAGAACATTTATTCAGTGGACTGATTTATCAGAAGAGATTCAGGCAAACTTTTTGCTTTCCTACGACTTTTCTGTTGATTCTCATGTTTATTTTGTGTGGAATGAAATAAGGGATATAAACGAGTTTCCCTTCACCAACAGAAATTTACCATTGAAAGAGAGAAAACTGGTTGCTAAAATATGTTACTGCTTCAAAATGTAGGCTATGTTGGAAGTTGGGATTGGTGACATTTTAGAAGGGGAGGGGAACATCTATACAGGATGGTTTAATACATGTTTTGCATTCACTTGAAAATTATCCCTTAACTGATACAATCACAAAAAGGAGGATGATAATGGAGATATACAGGTCTGGAAAAGGAATCTTTGTTGTCCTGAAGAAGGGAGAGATACTCATGGAATCCATCACAGATGCCTGCAAAAAAATTGGTATTGATTCTGGTTTTGTTTCAGGTATTGGTGCCATTGAAGATATTCTTATTGGTGCCTTCAATACGGAAAAAAGAGAATACATAAAAAAGGAATTCTCAGGGAGCCATGAACTCCTCTCACTCACTGGTAACATTTCAAAAAAGGGAAATGGAGAGTATGTTGTTCACCTTCACTGCATAATCGGAGATGAGGATATGAAGGTTTATGGAGGACATCTGTTTGATGCCAGGGTCTCTGTTACATGCGAGATTTTTATACATCCAGAAAATTTTGGATTGATAAGAAGGATGGACAATGATACCGGGCTTTTCTTAATAAAAAGGGAAGGATAAATTAAAGGAACTTACGATTGAGCTAAGGTGCTTGAGGCTGGGGATAGAGGTGGAACTGGAGCAAAACTCATATTTCTCTCACTCCTTGGTGGTTTTGTGTATAAATTCCTCTCCTCTGCACGGGGACTCATCAAAGGAACAATTGAGGGTGCTGTTAGGATTGGAAAAATCCTTATTCTATGCAGGTTCTAATCTATCTGTTGCATTGTTTGGTATAGGAGACCCTGTTGGAGCAAGCCCAAGTAGTGAGCAGATTATGCAGATACTCTGTGTTCTTTCAGTTGGGCTTGTGATCCACTTTGTATTGAAAATGTTGCACCATGCAAGGAGAATGGGACACTTATACCTTCAGTTTCAATGCTGGAGAATCAATAGCAGGTATTGTGGTAGCAGGAACGATATATGGTAACTTCAAAACAGGCATATTCCCATCCTCAACCATCTTCTATTAATAGCAAAAAGCAAAAATCCTTGACATTTTAAGGGGTATAGTATAAACTTATGAAAAAAAGGAGGAACAAAGATGGGGATAAAAGAGGCCCATTATATATGGATGGATGGAGAACTTGTGCCATGGAAGGACGCAAAGATACATGTGCTTTCACATGTTGTTCATTATGGTAGCAGTGTATTTGAGGGGATGAGGGCATATAAGAACCCAAAAGGGACAGCCCTCTTCAGGCTTAAAGAACATGTGGACAGGCTTTTTAACTCTGCAAAGATTTACAGGATGGAGATTCCTTTTTCAGTGGAAGAGATTGAGAAAGCGATTATACAGGTTGTGAGGGAAAACAACCTTGAAAGTGCCTACATAAGGCCCGTGGTTTACAGGGGATATGCAGAACTTGGTGTGAATCCCTTCACCTGTCCTGTAAAGGTTGCCATTGCTGCATGGGAATGGGGGAAATATCTGGGAGAAGACGCACTTGAAAATGGTGTGGATGTGATGATTTCAACCTGGAGAAGAATGGCACCAAACACATTCCCCGCAATGGCAAAGGCAGGGGCAAATTACATGAACTCTCAACTGATAAAGATGGAGGCTATTATCAATGGTTATGTTGAGGGTATTGCACTTGACATAATGGGCTTCATAAGTGAAGGGAGCGGGGAGAATCTTTTTATTGTGAAGGATGGAGAAATTTATACCCCCTCTCTTGGTTCTTCAATCCTTCTTGGTATAACAAGGGATTCTGTTATAAGGATAGCACGTGACCTTGGGATCAAGGTGAATGAACAGAGGATACCAAGGGAACTTGTCTATGTGGCTGATGAGGTATTCTTCACAGGTAGTGCTGCAGAAATCACACCAATCAGGTCTGTTGACAGGATTACAATCTCAAACGGAAAGAGGGGTCCCATCACAAAGAAACTCCAGGAAGAACTTCTCGGCATTGCTGAGGGTAAAAAGGAAGATAGATACGGTTGGCTAACCTACATATAGGAGTATAGATGAAATTCCCCAAGGGAAAGCCTGTTCTGGAAAATGTAAAGATACACTTTGTTAACTTTGACAACATCCTGAATCAGGCAAAAAAGGCAAGGGAAGGCAGACTGAATGGTTACATCCAGATAATTTACCCACAGGAGGTGGACCTTCTCTTCTTCCAGAATGGGAATCCCATAAATGCAGGTAGATTCAACAGAACGGGTTATTCCCTTGTCCCTATTAAAGATGTTGTTGAGAGGGCAAAAAAGTCAGAGGTTGGAATCGTAAATATATACGATGTTCCTGATGAACTTTTATATATGATGGTTGTTTCACTGAAAGAAACCCCACTCTTTGCAAATAAGCCAATAAAACTGCTTGATATAGATAAACTCCTTGATAGGCTAAAGGGAGTAAATTTCGGAGGGTTCCTTGTTCTAACAAAAAACTTTGAGTACTTCTATGTAAAATTTAAAGATGGAGAACCTGTGAGAATCTATATTGCTGGAAAGGGTGTAAGTTCCATTAACAAAGAGATATTCAAAAAATTTCTTGAAAAGGCAGGGAATGACCTTTATGTAAGTGGTTATCAGGGTAAAACGCAGATAAAACAGGCTGACCCTGCACTCGTTGGTATGTATGTGAAGTTCTTAAATTCACTGATTGAGGCCTTCTCAGAGGCAATTGGTCCCTCCATTGTTCGGAAAACACTGATGTCTTCATACGAGGTGGCAAAGAACCAGCATTCACTCTTAAACAACTTCCAGATTGGGGATGACCTCAAGGTGATAGAAGGAACAGTTGCCGTTACAGCAGAAGAGGTTACCAATGCCTTTGCCACCTGGGTGGACAAATTTGTAGATGCAATATTCGTTGTCCTTGGAAGAGGAACCGACGAGATTATCTATAAATGCATCAGGGATTACAGGTTTGCACTCAAAAGTGCCGGCTTTTTTGAAAAGTCAAAACTCTCTCGTCTTGCAATATGATTTACATAGTTGCCACACCCATAGGTAACCTTGAGGACATTACCTTGAGGGCTTTAAGGGTGTTGAAAGAGGTTGATTATATACTCTGTGAAGATACAAGAAGAACAGGAATTCTCCTTAAACACCACGGTATCAAAAAGAAGATGGTCTCGTTCAATGACCACAACAGGGATAGAAGACTTCCCCTTGTGTTGAAGGACCTTGAAAATGGCATGGATATTGCATTGGTGAGTGATGCAGGAACACCCATAATAAGTGACCCTGGGTATAAATTGATAAAGGAATGTATTAAAAGGGGGATTGAGGTTACATCTGTCCCGGGTGCATCCTCTGTCATAAACGCCATTGTTCTGTCTGGTCTTCCACCCGACAAATTTTACTTTGCAGGTTTTCTTCCAAAAAAAAGAGGAAAAAGGAAAAAAGAACTTGAGTTTATAAAAGAACTTCCATGCACATCGGTCCTCTTTGAATCACCAGAAAGGATAAAAAAACTCATGGAGGAACTTGAAGAATTAATTCCAGATAGAAAGGTGGTTATATTAAGGGAGATGACAAAAATATACGAGGAAAGGATTGCTGGAAAACCATCTGAACTTAAAGAAATAAAAAATCCACGGGGAGAAATAGTTGTGATTATTCAGGGGAAATCTTAAACTTCTCCCTTATATTCTGGATTGAGAACACATGGAATATTGTATCATACATCTTTTGAAGTTCCCTGTTGTAAACCCTGTATCGCCTATCGCCACTCCTGAATTTCCATTCATCGGATATTTTACTAAGTTCCTTCACAACCTGCCATTTATGAACAAACATTCTTCCATGCAGCTGCTTCACAGCCTCTATCCTCTTTTTCCCAAACCACTTCTGGTCAAGTTCCTTATTTGCAATCATTGAATCAATGTAGATGGAATCTATCCTTGCAAGGGACAAAAGGTATCCTGTATCTTCCCTTTTTATCCCCAATTCACTCAACTTTTCCTTAAACTCCCTTGCATTAGCAAAGACCTCCCCCTTTATAGGCTCAATTGCCTGTTTCAATGTTGGTGGAACATCCCTGTATGCATACTCTGTGATAGCATATTTGATGGGTCTGTAGGTGGAAATCTGGAAAACATTCTGCATAAAGAAAAGGAGGATAAAGGAGAGGATGCCCGAGGAAAGTGGTGTAAGGAACCATCCAATAACAATCTTATAGAGTTTTTTAAAGTTTATTGCCCTTGCCCCACCCCTTGCTATACCTATACCAACAATTGCACCAACAACTGCCTGGGAACTTGATACTGGAACAAGGGGAAGTGGTGGAATACCCATGGAAATGAGGAATCTTTCAAGGGATTGGGATGCGAAGATAAAGAGGACAAGGGATTCGGCAAGCACAACAACAAGTGCTGCAAGGGGTGAGAGTTTGTGCAGCTCCCTTCCAACAGTGGTAATGACCTTATAAGAATAGGTGAATATACCCAGTGCTATTGCAAAACCTCCTACCATGAAAAGAACCTGTATATCATTCAGGTAAAAGAATCCAAGTGAGAGCCCCTTGAATGGATTTGAACCCATGAACACACCCATCACATTCGCTATATTGTTAGCACCAAGGCTGTATGCACCGAATATACCAATCAATAATAGACCAATCCTTGTGAAGTTATCTATCTGGAGCAGGTGTATCTTCACCCTCTTTAAATAAAACTTTAATATGTTGAACAGAATAAAGGCAAAAATACCTGCAAGCAGTGGAGAAAAAAACCATGTAGACACTATCTTGGTGAGGGAAACCGTGTCTATGCGGGAACCAGTGAAGAGGTCCCAACCAACGATTGAGCCAACAATTGCCTGGGTTGTGGATACTGGAAGTCCCAATTTTGCCATCCATGACACGGTTGCACCTGCTGCAAGGGCAACGGTGAATGCACCCCCTACTGCATTTATATCACCCAGCTTCCCAAGCGTATGGGCAGCACCTGAGCCACTTATCACTGCACCAAGTATGACAAAGATGCTTCCAAAGATTGCTGCAGTTCTGAATCTGAGCATCTTTGTTCCAATGGCAGTTCCAAAGATGTTTGCAGCATCATTTGCACCAAGTGACCATCCGAGAAAGAGGCCACTTGAAAGAAAAATCCATATCATATTACATCATCCTCTTTATTGCATATATATTCACCCTGTCCCCAATATCCTCTGCCTTGTCTGCAATGTTCTGGATGTATGTTATGAAGGTCCTCAGGTGGGTTTTTTTTGCAAGGTCAATATCATCCCTCTCAAAGATGTATCTCTTAATCTTCTCACCAATCTTATCAGACTCCTTCTCAAAAAACATTATTTTTGAGATGTGGTCTCTTACACCTGTAATGTTCTTAAAATAAGACCTCACAGCACAGACCATCTCCTCAACAGCACCAATACTCACCTCAACAAGTGAATCAAACTGGTCCTTCACTTCAGGGAAAATCTCTGGTCTCTCAATTGAGAATTCAACAATTGTATCTGCAATAAGATTGAGGACATCGTCTGAGTTTTCAAGGAGCGCAAGCACATCCCCCCTTGATTCGGGTATAAGCATCTCCTGATAAAGCTGATTCTCAATATCCCTTCTCCTTGAATCTGCCCTTCCTTCAAGCCTGTCCACCACATTTTCTCTTTCAGAGAATTCATTCCAATCACCATTAAGGTAGTATTTCAAAGCCTGTTTGAATTCAAGTGCTGCCTGAAGGATTGTATCAAGGAACTCATCAATCTTTGCCTCAAGTTGCTTTGTCTTTTTGAATATGGGTATCATAATCCCCTCCTTCTATTTTTTCCATTAAAACACCATACCTGACTCCACGAGTGCTAACATAAACACCATCAAAACCTGCCCAGTTTAATATGGTATACAAAATTTCCGTTCCTGCAAGTATAATATCCTCCCTTCCGTTCTCCATTCCCTTTATTATTCTCCTCTCTATGGAATTTTTCGCCATAAACATTTCAATCATCTTCTCTATGGTTCTTCTTTCAAGAAATATCCCTTCAACAGCCTCTCTTGAGTATTCTTTCCCCATATGTATTGCAGCAAGCGTTGTAACAGTCCCACCAATCCCAATAACTCTCTCTCCATAAGGCCTCTGAATATCATCAAGTGAAGCCTCAATGAACATAAGCATTTTATTCACCTCATCCCTTGAAGGTGGGTCACTATCTATAAACCTCTCATAAAGGGAAACTGCACCTATTGGAATGCTCCTTATATAATCAACGCTCTTTCCAGCTCCAGAAACAATCTCTGTACTCCCACCACCAATATCAACCACAATTATTCTTTCTTTAACCCCCAGGGAAACGGATAAAAAGGAGTAATATCCCTCCTCTTCACCTGAAAGGATTCTCACTTCCAGTCCGCATGCCTTTTTAAGCCTTTTTAGAAAAACCTCTCTGTTCTTTGCCCTTCTCAATGCCATTGTTCCTATCACAACTGGAACACCACAACCAATTCTTTTTGATTCTTCCTTAAAATTGCAAACAGCATGGACTGTTCTTTCTATTGCATCATCCTTAAAAGCCTCCTCCATTCCCCTTGAAAGTCCAGTGATCACAGAGACATCTTTTACAATCTGAATACCTCCATCCTCTTCAATGCATGTGAAGAGAACCGAGTTTGAACCTATATCTATTGAACTGTGCCTCATGGTATGAGTATAATTGATTAAAAGCCTGTTGGCAATAAAAAAATAGCCCCGAGGGGAATCGAACCCCTATCTTCACCTTGAAAGAGTGATGTCCTGAACCGTTAGACGACGGGGCCTGTATCCAGCAGAAAAATATAAAAATTTTTGAGGATGTCAAGTGTTGATTTTTCTCATAAAAACCCATTGACAAATGCTGTTTTCTTTATATTATAAGTATGTCTATGAAATCAGCTGACCTGGAAAAGAAGACCTACAGGGAATTGACCAGGATTGCTAAAGACCTGGGAATTTCCCCAACAGGGAAAAAGAAAAAACAACTTATTGAAGAAATCCTCCAGGCAAGGAATGGAAAATTTGAGGATGATGTGCCTGTTATGGTGAAGGAGGAGAAGGTAGTAGAACCCTTTCTTCCTGAACCAGAGATAGAGGAAGAGCCAGAACCTCAGTTAGCAGCCCCATCAGAAAAACTGATAACCGAAGGTGTGATTGAGGTATTGCCTGAAGGGTATGGTTTTTTAAGGTCTTCACAGAACAGTTATACTGCCTCTCCTGATGACATCTATGTCTCTCCCCCGTTTATAAAGAGGATGGGCATCAGGACAGGTGATACAATACTGGGTGAAATCAGACCCCCAAACCCTGGTGAAAAGTACTTTGCCCTTGTAAAGATACTCAAGGTGAATGATGAATCACCAGAAAGGTTAAAGGCAAGGGTGAAGTTTGAAAACCTCACACCACTCCATCCAATTGAGAGGATAAGGCTTGAAAGGTCTGATGGTGATATATCCATGAGGATTATTGACCTCCTTGCACCAATGGGCAAGGGTCAAAGGGGTCTTATTGTCTCTCCACCAAGGGCAGGTAAAACCATACTCCTCCAGAAGATAGCCAACTCAATCACAGAGAATCACCCCGAAATCTACCTGATTATCCTCCTCATAGATGAAAGGCCAGAAGAGGTGACGGACATGAAGAGGTCTGTGAGGGCAGAGGTTTTGAGTTCCACATTTGATGAGCCACCTGAGAGACACCTTCAGGTTGCAAAGATGGCACTTGAAAAGGCAAAAAGAATGGTTGAGTATGGAAAGGATGTTGTGATTTTACTTGATAGTATAACAAGGTATGCAAGGGCAAACAATCTTGTTGTGCCACACAGTGGGAAGACCCTATCAGGGGGTGTTGATTCAAACGCACTCCAGGTTCCAAAGAAATTCTTTGGTGCTGCGAGGAAGGTGGAAGAGGGTGGAAGCCTCACAATAATAGCAACAGCACTCATAGAAACAGGTTCAAGGATGGATGAGGTTATCTTTGAAGAATTTAAAGGAACGGGTAATCAGGAGATCGTGCTGGACAGGCAACTTGCAGACAGAAGAATATTCCCTGCAATTGATATATTCAAGTCTGGCACAAGGAAGGAAGAACTGCTCCTCTCTCCTGAGGAGCTTAACAGGGTATGGGTCTTGAGGAAACTTTTGAGTGAAATGTCAAATCAGATAGAAGCCATGGAGTTCCTTATCTCAAAGATGAAGATGACAAAGAACAATAAGGAATTCCTCAGAGCAATGACTTCATAAAAGGAGGAAACATGAAAAAGGGAATACATCCTGAATACTTTGACTGCACAATAACCTGCTCCTGCGGGAATGTTATACATACAAGGTCCACCAGGAAAGAGATAAAGGTGGAGATATGTTCAAAGTGCCATCCCTTCTTCACAGGCACCCAGAAGATAATTGACACCGCAGGAAGGGTTGAGAAGTACAGAAAAAAATACGGTAAGAAAACATAATGCCTATTGTAGGTGAAACAAGTATTCCCGAACTAAAACTCCTGAAAAGGGGTAAGGTTCGGGATGTTTATATAATTGATGACAAAAACCTTCTAATTGTTGCCACTGACAGAATTTCTGCCTTTGACTATGTTCTCCATAATCTTATCCCCTATAAGGGTCATGTGCTCACGGGCATATCTGTTTACTGGTTTAAAAAAATCCCATTCAAGCATCACTTCCTTACTGATGAACCACCTGATTTTTTATCAGAGGAATCAAAGAGCCTTCTTAAGGGAAGAAGCATGGTTGTAAAAAGGACGGATGTCCTGCCTGTTGAATGTATTGTAAGGGGACACCTTGCTGGATGTGCACTGAGGGAATACAAAAAAACAGGAACTGTTAATGGGATAAAACTTCCTGAAGGGCTTAAAGATTATGCAAGACTACCTGAACCATTATTCACACCCACAACAAAGGAAGAAACAGGGCATGATAGACCTATAAATTTTCAGGAACTTATCAACGTCGTTGGCAGAGAGACTGCAGGGTTTTTGAAGGAAACATCATTGAAACTTTTTAAATTTGGATATGAAGATTTATTGAAAAAGGGTATAATCCTCTCTGATACAAAATTTGAGTTCGGGATTGACCAGGACGGCAACCCGATCCTTATTGACGAGATATTCACACCTGACTCCTCAAGGTATATTGACCTTGAAATGTGGAAACAGGGCAGGGTTTATGATATGGACAAAGAGTTCGTGAGAGAGTATCTCATGAACACCGGGTGGGACAGGGAGTCACCCCCTCCCCCACTACCCAATGAGATTATTGACACCACTGCAAAGAGATACCTTGAAATATATGAGAGGGTAACTGGAAAATCAGCCAACTTCTATTAAATCCCCTCTTTTAGAGATTCTATCCATCCCTTTAATAAACCTTTCAAAATCCTTCTTTGATACAACCTCATCCACAAATCTTTTAACAGGTTCAATAAGATAACTATCCCTGAATATATCAAAAAATACAAAGTCTGAAAAACCATGCTGTCTTGTTCCAAAGAATTCACCCGGTCCCCGAATCTTCAGGTCAACCTCAGAAAGTTTAAATCCATCTGTATATTCTTCCATTGCCCTCAATCTCTTACCAGCGTCCTCTGTTATGTTTTCAGGGGTTATAAGGATACAGTAGGATTTTTTACCACCCCTTCCTATCCTTCCCCTCAACTGATGTAATTGAGAAAGTCCAAATCTCTCTGCATTTTCTATCACCATGATGTTTGCATCAGGCACATCAACCCCAACTTCAATCACGGTGGTGCAAACAAGTGCCTTAATCCTTCCCTCCCTGAACTCATTCATTATTCTGTCCTTCTCTTCAGACTTCATCCCGCCATATAGCATCTCAATCGGAATATCCTTAAAATATGTGTTCTTTAACTCTTTATAAATGGTCTTTACAGCCTTCAACTCGCTTCCAGGATTTTCCTCTATCACGGGCAATACAATATATGCGAGTTCGCCATCAGATATCTTATCCCTGACAAACTGATAAACCTTCTCCCTCTTTTTCTCATTCACCCATCTTGTCTTCGGGGGTATCCTCCCCGGCGGGAGTTTCCTTATGGTGGAAACATCAAGGTCTCCATAAACTGCAAGGGCCAGGGTTCGTGGAATTGGTGTCGCTGTGAGAAAGAGAACATCGGGGCTCTCACCCTGGGTAATGAGTTTCTTCCTCTGGAGGACACCAAACCTGTGCTGCTCATCAATAATGGCAAGCCCCATTTTCGGTATTCTCATACCTTCCTGTATAAGTGCATGTGTTCCCACAACAATGGAAGGTTTCCTGGATATTGTTTCCAGAATTCTTTCCTTATCAGAATTCTTCATCCCGCCTGAAATCAGGTAAACTCCCACACCAATATCCTTAAGAAATCCAGAAATCACCCTGTGATGCTGGAATGCAAGAACCTCTGTTGGAACCATAAAACCAACATTATAACCATTCTCAATGCATATGAGGGAGGCAATCAATGCAACAATGGTCTTTCCTGAACCCACATCACCCTGGAGCAATCTCTGCATTGGTAATGGCTTTGCCATATCCCCTTTTATCTCATCAATCACCCTCAACTGTTCATCTGTAAGTTTGAAGGGGAGTGAATGAAGCAATTTTTCTGCAAGATAGGAACTGGTATTAAAAGCAATACCCTTCTTCCTCTGGGCATCAATCTTTTGTAGTCTTAAAAAAAGTTCCACAAAGAACAGTTCGTCAAAGGCAAGTCTTTTAACAGCAATATCAACATCCTCCTTCTTCTCAGGGAAATGAAGTTTTTTCAGTGCCTCCCTCAATCCAATCAGATTCAACCTATCCCTCTCCCCATCCCTTAAATACTCCTCTACCCCATCCACATACCTTTCAATCGCATTCTTCATATATCTCCTGAAAGAACGCTGGGTCAAAAATTTATTTATTCTGTAAACAGGAACAATCCTCCCTGTATGAATAAACTGGTAATCCTCCCTTTCAAGTTTCTCATACTCAGGAGAGATAATCTGTTTTTCAAAACCAAAAATAGAAATCTTACCGCTCATTGATACAGTCTCACCCTTCTTAAAATATTTCACCACCCAGTCCTGATTGAACCATTTTGCAGAGATTGTTCCAGTTCCATCATAAACAACAACCGTGCCTATCTTCATTCTCCTTGTTCTCTTCACAAATGCATCAACCACCTCACCAATGATTGTCACCTCTTCCCCTTTTTTTGCCTGAGCTATGCTCTTAATGAGGCTTGAGTCAATGTACTTCCTTGGTGGATAAAAGAGAAGGTCTCTTATAGTGTATATTCCAAGAAGATTGAGATACTTCTCCCTTGTGGGGCCAACACCCTTCACATATTTAACCGGAGAATCAACAGGATTAAAATCCATGAATAAAAAATACCACAATAAACCAATAAATCAAGCACTCCCA
>JAGGTX010000124.1 GCA_021163525.1 Caldifarciminota bacterium | reverse complement strand
TTGAACGATACAATTTTGATATAAGAAAGAGATTGCTTGAATACGACGATGTCATGAACAAACAGAGGGAGGTTATCTACTCCCTGAGGAACGACATCCTTGATGGGAAAGACCTGAAGGACAGGGTATTCACGATGATTGAGGATGTCTTCTTCTACATCTTTGACTCATACACACAGGGAAGGTATCCTGAGAACTGGGACTGGGATGGCCTCAGGGCAGACCTGATTGAACACTTCCTTGTGGATATTGATATTCCCGATGAAGAAAAGCAGAACATAAAAAAGGCAGAACTTGAGGAGAAACTCCTTGAACTTGTGAAGGAACGGTACGAGGAGAAGGAAAGGGTTGTTGGGTCTGAACTCATGAGAAACTATGAAAGGCTCATAATGCTGCAGGTGATTGATACACAATGGAGGCATCACCTCTATGAACTTGATGCATTGAAGGAGGGTATCTCCTTAAGGAGTTATGCACAGAAGGACCCACTGGTTGAATACAAAAGAGAGGCATTTGGAATGTTTGAGGAACTCATGTTCAACATCCACAGGGATGTTGTCAGGTTCCTTTACAGGTTCAGACCTGAACAGGTGAGCCTTCCCCAGGAGGTTATGGGGACTGCCCACAAGGAGGAGGCTGGCGGTATCCAGACCCCTCAACCACAGGAGCAAAAGCCTGGTGTGAAGACACCCCAGGAAAAAATCCCGACAATCGGGGACCCTGTGCTTGACAAAAAATTCCTTGAAGGCGTGGAGAAACTGAAAAAAGAGGGGAAAATAAAGGCCATAAGGGATATAGGAAGGAACTGGCCATGCCCATGCGGAAGCGGTAAAAAGTTTAAGAAATGTCATGGGAAGAATCTATGAAGAAAATAATCGGTTTAATTTCTGGGATTTATATACTGATACTTCTTGTCGCATCATTTCTGCTCTACATGCCTTTGAAAACGAGGGAAAGAAGGGTTCTTGGCATAAAATCCATAATGCCAGTAGGCGATGAGAGTTGGTACAAAAACAAGGGATGGAGCATTGTTGACTTCAAATCCCCTGCAATGAATTTCAGGGTTGCAAAGAAGAAAGGTGATAATGAAGATGCCAGAAAACTTGTTGATTACTACATAATGGACAGGATGAAACATTTCCCGCTCACCATCAAGGGTGAAGAATGGCAGTATGGATATGGCACATGGGAAAAGGGGTACAGACTCCTTGTCATTTTTCTGCACGAAGAGGACATCTACTGGATTGAACTCCGCACAAATTCAAATGCAAGCAAGTATGCAAAATTCTTCAATGATTTCCTTAAGAACATGGTGATTGATGGCGAAAACATTGGGAGAGAATTTGCAGACGACCTCAGGAAAATAAAACTTCCCGCAAGTATTGTGATGGGTGAATACCAGACACTACTCATCATGGCTGCTTCATTCGGGTTTGGTATATTTATATTTTTCATCATATTCCAGGTTGGCTGGAGACTACCATCCACTATCCCCCATGGCATCGTTAAAAAGGAAAAAACGCTTGTGTCCATAAGGAGGAAAGGAGTTAATACAAACATGCCCGGTGTGATTCTCCTTGGTGAAGGGATAATTTATATCTATTCCTTTGGTAAGAAACTCCTTGAGAAGAGAATAGGTGAAGGAATGTATATAAAGGGTGGATACCTTACCATTGAGGAGGAGGATGGCAAAATATTTGTGAGTCTATCCAACCCTGATGAATGGAGGATGTGGTTTCCAGTGAGGGATAAATGATTTCAATCTCCGGAGGGAGGCTTAAAGATGTTGGTTCCATTGGCTTTTATGTTCCAGATAACCCATCCATTTCACTCTTTTTTTATCCCCTCCTCATAAAACTCAAAGAGGCGCGGCCTGTTTATCTATTTGGAAAGGAAGATATAGGTGTATTGAAAAAATACTTCAAGAAATTTTATATATTCCCTCTGGCAGAAAAGATGGGGTTCAGGGAAAGGCTGAGAAAAAGAAGGGAACTCCCACATCCACATATACTGATCATACCTGAAAATATTTCACCCCTCCATTTATCATTGATTAGACCCCGTATAACCATTGGTTCAAAGGAGCAAACAATCTCACTGAATGGTAAATCAGCATTCCATAACCTTTCAAAACTCCTTGGAGCAGAAAATATATTGCCACGAAAAACAAGGAGAAGGTCTGTTGGTTATTACCATCCTTCAATAAACATTGATGGATTGAAAAGGGTTGAAAATGAGGAAGACCTTGAGAGGATAGGCCACCTCTTTTCTCCACCTTCATTCCTTGCAGGGATTGGATATATCATGGGTTTGAGAATAACACTCCTTGTTGAGAAAGAGATTCCACTGCTACCTCAAGAGGTTGAACAGGTTGTTGTGAAACAGGAGGAAGATATTAAAAGTTTTCTGAAAGATTTATGAGGATACTTCACATTGCATCTGAAAATATTTCTGGTGTTCCATTAACACTCGTCAGGGCGCATCAGAGACAGGGGCATTATTCACGGCTTATAACATTCTTCAAAAGCCCCAGGAAACATGGTGATGATATAGTTCTCGGGCTTCCCCTTTCAAACACAGGTGGTCTGAAACCAATCAAAAAAATTCTGAAGGTGGGGACATACGAAACAGGTGGAAAACCGGAAAAACTGAAGGTATGGGAACCATCGCCACTTGAAAGAATAATTCTTCCTGTGAGGGACATGGTCTGGATGTGGAAGATTAAACCATATTTAGATTTTATCATGGATTTTGATGTTTATTTCCTTGATGGTGGGACAGGAATCTTGAGGTGCGGGAAAATCGTCAGGGAACTCAAAAACATGGGAAGGCATATAAGGATAATCTACTTTGGAAGCGACCTGAGAACAAGGGGTATCTTCCCCCACATAGAGGAACTCGCTGAAAAGATTTATACAGTTGAACTTGACCATACACTCCTCCACAAAGGTGTGGAATATATATTCTTCCCATTTGATGTATGGAGGTTCAACACAAGGAAAGAGGAAGACGATGTTGTTACAATCTGCCATGCTCCAACAAACAGATACCTGAAGGGAACAGATTACCTGATTAAGGCTTACAATGAGATAAAGGATGAATACCCTGTTGAACTTCTGATTATGGAGAACATGCCCCACCATGAGGTTTTAAGGCTCAAATACGAACGGTGTGATATACTTGTTGACCAGTTAACAGACCTTGGTGGATTCGGTTATGGGATAAACTCACTTGAGGCATTGAGTATGGGTATTCCATGCGTCACATACCTGAACCCATTCTACGAAAACTTCATACCAGACCATCCGTTCATAAATGCAAACCCTGATAATCTCAGGGATGTGCTTGTTAAACTCATTAATGAACCTGAGTTGAGAAGGGAAAAGGGACTTTATGGAAGGATATGGGTTGAGAAGTACCATGATGCAACAAAGGTGAGTCAGAAAATTCTGGAAGGATTATGATACTCCTTTTCCTTTCAATCAACATCTCAGAACTGCACAAAAACAATTCGGATGGTGTTCCTGTTCACATGGATGAATATGTATCTGTAACAGGGGTTGTTACTGCAAACTTCAGCAGCAATGGAACATATGACTCCACAAAGGTCTTTGTTCAGGATGAAACGGGCGGAATATATGTTTACTCCCCATCATACCATGGGATAAAACGGAGAGATAGCGTCCGAATATATGGAAGGGTATCCCAGTGGAATGGCCTTACAGAGATTCTCCTTGATTCATTCCAGTTGATAAAGCAGGGGACAATACAGCCAAAACCTGTTGTGATAAAGGGTGAGGATGTGGTGAAGGCATTTGAAAGCAATGGGGATGAACCCCTTGAAGGAAAACTTGTAAAAATTATGGGCGTGCATACCAATGGGTTTGGTGTGTATGAGAGGGGGAGTGCCTATGCCTTTGCAGATTCAACAGGCCAGTTCCAGGTGTTCATAAACAGTTATTCAGACCTGAACCCCCATCCTTTAGATGGTGTCCAGATAAAGAGAAGACCATACAACATTACAGGCATACTTGCCCAGGAGGACACCTCCTCACCTTACACATGGAACTACAGAATACTACCAAGGGATATGAACGACCTTGAACCTGCCTCTCCCCTTATCCCCGTTTCAGGACCTATCCTATACAAACTAACAGATTCCTCTGTTGTTGTAAGGTTTGAGACATTTTCAGGCTGTTATGCATTTATAGAATATGGTGAATCACTACCCGTGCATAAAACAGAAACCAGTTTTTCCGATTCAACCCATGTGTTCACCCTGAATGGACTTCAGAAAGGTAATGACTATGTTTACAGGATAAAGACATACTCTGCATCGGATACATTCACCTCCCCTGTTTATAGATTCAGAACCCCTCCTGATACCCTCACAGGTTTTACCTTTGTCTCCATGGCAGACTCAAGGAACGATTGGTATATACCCGGTGCAAGGGTTGATGTTTACAACGAGAGATTCCAGAGGATTGTGTACAATGTGAAGGAGAAAAATCCTGGTTTCATCCTATTTTCAGGTGATATGATTGTTGGTGCAGACACAAGGGATACGCTTCTCTGGGAATGGAGAAACTGGATTGATATGATTTCCATTGTTTCAAGGTCTGTCCCACTGTTCCCTGCCATCGGGAATCACGAGAATGGGACATATGGTTATTACAATGCAGAAGAAGTCTACAGGGCAATGTTTGAACTTCCTGCTAATGGTCCTTCAGCAGCGGACACTGAACTTGTGTATTCATTTGATTATGGCTTCTCCCACATTGATGTCCTTGACTCTGACAGGACAAACGATGAACACAGGATAGACAGAACCCAGAGGGAATGGCTTGATGAAGACCTGAAAAAGACCACCAGACCCATCAGGATTGCCACTGCCCATGAAACAGCATTCAAGGACAACAGGGAGACGGGCAATTGTCTTGAAAACTACCCTGCTGAAAGGGACTCATTCTGGCGCGTAC
>JAGGTX010000217.1 GCA_021163525.1 Caldifarciminota bacterium | reverse complement strand
TGCATAATGGATGGATTGTTACCTGGGATATATAACCTTGACCTTCTTATTCTGTCCTTCATGCTTCCTCCTCTGCCCTTTTTATGGCACATTCAATCCTTGCACGGAGAACCCAGTCAAGGGCACCGAAATCGTTTATCAGGATTTTTCCTTTTTCCACACCCAGTTTCTCTGCCATTTCTTCAGCGGTTTTCTGGATTGCCTTCCCGTATAGTTTCTGGAGTTTACTCTTTACGACTATCTCCAGGGTATCAGAAGGTTGAACAGTGACAATGCAATCACTCTTTGCTTCCTGACCACAGGTTGCTTCCCTTTTTATCATTGAACACCTCCTTTTTCGGGATTATACAGAAATTAAAAATGATTTCAATAAATCTTATAAAAATCTTCAATCAGGGGGACACTTGACATGGTTAAAATTTTTTATTATACTTCAGGCATGAAAATCCTTGTTGCTTCAGATGTCCATGGAAACCTGGAGGCACTTGAGGAGGTTCTTCAGGATGATTATGATTATTTTATTTATCTGGGCGATGCATGTGATTATGGTCCAGATCCAGAGCCTGTTCTGGAGATTTTGAAGAATACAGCCCATGTCTTCATACTCGGTAATCACGACAATGCAGTTGCTCATGGTGTTGATTGCAGGTGTTCCACAAAACTCCACGATATTTCAGTTGAAACAAGGAAGTATACTCTCAAGCAACTGAAAAGAGGGGATATAGAGTATCTAAAGACACTTTATCCATCCCATGAATTCACCTATGATGATATAAAATTTGCAGCATTCCATGCAACACCAAGGGACCCACTGTTCAGTTATCTGTATCCGTGTGATGATGAAGAGAAGTTCACAGATGAAATGACAATCCAGCACCTCTACATTGGAACCCCTGACCTTGAATCAGCAGACATTATCCTTGTCGGGCATTCACATTACCAATACTACAGGAGATTTGGCAAAAAGTTCGTTCTCAATCCAGGGAGTGTTGGTCAACCGAGGGATGGAATCCCGTATGCAGCCTATGCAATTATTGAGGATGGAAATATTATACTGAAGAGAAAAAAATACGACATAAAGAAGACATTGAAGAAGATAGGGGAGATGCCCATTCCCCAGAAACACATTAACAAACTCAAAAAGATATTAAAGACAGGTTCAGTATGAAAGTTGCCCCTTCCATAATGGCAGCAGACTTCTCAAAACTCTCTGAGGAGATAAAATCCCTCACTGCTCTTGGTGCGGATATTATCCACCTTGATGTGATGGATGCCCACTTTGTCCCTAATCTTACCTTTGGTCCTGTGGTGATTGAAGGAATAAGAAAACTCACAGAACTTCCCCTTGATGCACATCTCATGATAACAGACCCTGATAAGTATCTTGAGGACTACATAAACGCAGGTTGTGACATGATTTCCTTCCACCTTGAGACCGTCCAGAACCCTATTGATATTATCCAGCGGGGTCAGGAAATGGGTGTAAAAATGGGGATTGCAATAAACCCACCAACGCCTGTTGAGAAGGCCATTCCATACATTGAAAGGATTGACTACATTCTTGTTATGAGTGTGAATCCAGGTTTTTATGGACAGAAATTCATTCCTGAAACCCTTGGGAAGGTTGAATATTTGAGAAAACATTACAGGGAATTAACCATTGAGATGGATGGTGGCATCAATGGTGAAAATGCACCCCTTTTGAAAAAGGCAGGTGTAGACATTGTTGTCTCTGGTGCATACTTCTTCCATTCCAGAGACAGAAAAAAGGCACTAACCCTTTTGCGGGGATAAAATTGGATAGGTTCGGCTCTGAAAGGGAATTCTTCAGATGGATGCTTGAGGGTGTCACGGGTGAGGATGAACTCTTCCATAAAATTGTTGATGTGGCGCAAAAAATCCGTGATGGTGAGGAGGAACTTCTTCCCTATTTTGGTTCATTCATCCAGAATCTCTCAACCTATGTCAGGAAAACAGGTGGTGATTTTGCAACCCTAAGGAAAAGGCTTGTTAAGGCAATAGGTTTTCTCGGTGAAGAGTTCTTAAACCAGTGCCTGAGGGGTGAGGGGGAGATAAAATACGACAAAATCAGGGATTTTCTCAAGGTTTCAGACCTTACAGGTTTTCTTAACACGGCAAGGGGATTTAACAGGCTGATTGAGGAACTGAAGAGGAATGGAACCCCATATCTTGATATTATTAAAAGGATACCTGAACTTGATGACAAGAATTTGCTTGATGAAAAATTGAAAGAGTCCATTGAAAGGCACGGTGAAGAGAAAACAATCAGGCTTATTGCCTCTTTCCTCAAGTATCCTGAGATAAGAAAGGTTTCTGAAGTCCTTCTAAACACCCTGGAAAGGGATAGGGTTATTGATGTTCTCATTGATTTCTACATTGATACAGACGACAACCTTCTCTCAGAACAGATATACCAGTATCTTCTTGCACATGCAAACGATGTTATCCCTCACATAGACAGGTTTATAAAGAGCAAGGATATGGTGCTTATTGTGAAGGGGCTCAGGTTATTGAAAAAGGGTAAGCCAGACCTGTGTATTCCAAGGATTGGTGAACTTTTAAAACATCCCAACCCTGTTATACAGAAGGAGGCAGTCAGGGCTTTGATGGAGATTGAGGATAAACGGTGCGTTGAGATTATAAAAGAGAGATTCTTCTATCTCACAGGTGAGGAGCAGATAGAGGCATTGAGATTCCTGGGGGATAAGGGAGAGATTGAGTTTATAAAGGAGATAAGCAAGATGCCAGGGCTCTCAATGAATGAGGAACTTTTTAACCTTGTGAATGAAATACTGAAGGAGAGGTAATGATTTATATACTTGATTTTGGTTCCCAGTACACAAAGTTGATTGCAAGAAGAATCAGGGAAATGGGGGTAAAGGCGGACATTCTCCCATTCAATACTGATTGCAGACGCTTGAAAAAGGCAAAGGGGATTATCCTTTCAGGGGGTCCATCAAGTGTTTATGAAAAAAACGCTCCACTTCCCAATAAGTGCATCTACAACCTGAATATTCCAGTAATTGGTCTCTGCTATGGGTTGCAGGCCATTGTCCACATGAATGGAGGGGTTGTTGGGAAGGGCACTGAAAGGGAGTATGGGCCTGCCATGTTCAAAAAAGAGAAGGATCCGCTCTTCTATAGAATTCCTGATGTATCAAGGGTATGGATGAGTCATGGTGATAGGGTTGAGCGTTTGCCAGAGGGTTTTGTTCCAATAGGCTCAACAAAGTCAAGCCCCTATGCTGCTATAAAAAGAGGAAAGATTTATGGTCTCCAGTTCCATCCAGAGGTCTCTCATACAGAATTCGGACAGAGGATGCTCCATAATTTTGTCTTCAGGATATGCGTTGCTGAAAAGGACTGGGATGTGGAGGAACAGTTAAAAGAGGCAAAGAGGGAACTTAAAAGGGTTAAGACCCATGCAATCCTTGCACTCTCTGGTGGTGTTGATTCCACTGTTTGTGCTGTTCTTGCAAGAAAGTTTATACCCGGTAAATT
>JAGGTX010000165.1 GCA_021163525.1 Caldifarciminota bacterium | reverse complement strand
TAGTAAAACAGGCTTGAACCTCTCCTTTCTTATAAAATATATATATATCAGTTCAAAACCACCCCATAAACCCAGAAGACTGCCACCAGCAACCCCCATGATAATTGTTGGCATATTCATCCTGATGCTTGAAAAAACAATGGCTGACAGATCGGATGTGATGAAACCTGAAGATACAAAAGGGATAAAGAGCATGGATAATCCCTTCAGTGGGATGGGGGTTTTTAATGGGACCATGGATAGAGGGATTGCGAGTGCCGGGGATATCAGGAACCACCACCTTACCCTCTTTATAGTTTCTTTACTGATGAAGGCGAAGAAGAGAAAGCCCGTGAGGAAAGTGAAGCCAAGGAAGTTCAACTTACCCATGGCAAAGGGGAATATGAAGAAAAGGGTAATTCCAGAGAGAACAAGTTCCTGATACCTCACCTTTTCCAGTTTTACAAGGTTATCCTGAACTTCAACCCTTAAAAGATAGGCAACGAGGTTTAGAAAAACAAGGAGTATTACCCAGTAGAGCCATATATGTGGAACCAGTTCCCTGAGGGGGGAAAAACCCTCTCTCATGGTAATAAAATAGGTAGAAAAAAACAGGTTTCTCTGGTTACCAAAGGGGAGAAGGATTGAACCAAGCATCACAGCAGCCATAAGAAGGCTGAGACCTCTCTTCTCCTTATTGAGCCTCTTTGAAATATCGGGGAGGTGGTAGAGAAAAACAGGGAACAGGTACAATGGGGAGAGAATGAATATTGTTGACAGGAGTATGTGGAATCCAACCCTGCCACCCTTCTTAACACCCAGATCCATGATCCGTTTAATCAGACCTGACCTGTCAATGTTGGCTGCAAATAAGAGGAAGATAAGGTTCACAATGAAGAATTTTAAACCCAGTATAACCACTATTCACCTCCAGAAATATATCGTTTAACAACAGAGTAAACAGGACCTTCAGGCGTAAGCCTGCTCTGGAACAGAATCAGCCCATCTATTGTGAAATCCTCTGGATTCGGTAGATGGAGTGAAGTGAAACCCACCCTTCCATACTTCACCCTTCCAAATGTAACATGTGGAATGAATCTATTCTCTAATTTCACAATGCGCTTCAGCCTGCTGTATACCTTTTTATGCAGTTCCTTTAATTCCTCTTCACCCTTCTCAAGCCCCACCCACAAAACCCTTGGTCTGGAAAGTGATGGAAAGGCAGAAACACCTGAAAGTCTTGCCTCAAATGGCTTGAATTCATGTTCTATTCCATCCAGAAGCCTTATTATTTCTTCAGGCTCACCGTCACCAATAAAGAGGATTGTTATATGAAGGTTCTCCTCCTCCACCCACTTAACCCTGCCCTTCACACTTATCCTCTTTCTCAACTGAACAATCTTTTTCTTTTCACTATCTGGAATTTCAACACCAACAAACAGTCTCATTTCCTTTTAAGCCTCCTGTAAAGCATAAAGAGAAGATATGTTGATGATTCAATCTTCACCCTCCCCCTTGGCGGTCTGAATACCCTTCTTTCAACAATGGTCTCTCCATTTATGTGAACACCCATGTAAACAAGACCCACTGGTTTTTCAGGTGTACCACCAGTTGGGCCTGCAATCCCTGTTGTTGAGATACCTATATCTGTTTTGAAGACCTTTGCAACCCCTTGTGCCATTTCTTCAGCAACCCGTTCACTGACAGCACCATAATTTTTTATGTTTTTAGGCAAAACATTCAGAAGTTTTATTTTTGCATCATTTGAATAGGCAGTGATGCCCCCCATGAAATAATCTGAACTTCCGGGAACATCTGTTATCAAACTTTCAACAAGCCCACCAGTGCATGATTCTGCAACGGAGATTGTAAATCCTTCCCTCCTCATCATTTCTCCCACAACCTCTTCAATCTCTATGTCTTCCTCTGCATACACATAGTCTCCTATCACCTCTATCACTCTTTCTCTGATATTTTGAATCTCCTCCTGGTTATCTGGCATTATTTTAAGGTCAACACCCCTCCATGAGGGATAGAAGTGGAAACCTTTTAAATCCTGAAAAACGCTTGAAAGTATTTCATGAAGCATCCTCTCTGTTATTCCACATGTTCTGAATGTTAGATGCGGTTTACTTGAGGCGGAAGTTCTGCTTATAAATCTATCAAATATATTTCTCATCTCCTCAGGAACACCAGGCATAAGCAACAATTCACTATTATCAACCCTTATAAGCATGCCTGGTATCATACCAACATCATTCTCAATCTCCTCTGCACCCTCTAATAACATATATCCTTTTTCACTCTGCCTGCATCCAAAACCAAGGTATTCTGCAACCACACAGGTGGTTATATCATCACCTGTTGGTCCAAGCCCGCCCGTAATTATCAGCAGGTCAACCCTTGGCAGAGAATAATCAAGTGCCCTGATGATACTTTCCTGCTGGTCAGGAACCTGTAGCCTCAATTCCACTGTATAACCAGATATGGTGAGTTTCCTTGATATATATAGGGTGTTTGTATCAATCACATCACCTGAAACAACCTCATCCCCTATTGCAATTATCCCTGCCCTCATGCCTTCACCATCTTCTTTATTTTTGAAATCCTCTTACCCTTTATCAATGCTTCAAGGTCAATAATAACTGCTATATCACGATTAAATTCTCCAAAACCCTTTACATACTTCATTGGAAGGACATTGGGTTTGGGATAGAAATTCAGATTATTGATGCCCACAATCTTTCCAACAACAAAACAAACATCTGGGATTGAATAGGGAAAAATTAAATGGTTACCCTCCTCATTCAGTTTTAACATCTCTGGCAATCCAACGACCAGATACACACTTCCCCTGTGTTTTGTGTAACCCCTTATGTAAGATGGTGCGCGGGGAATTCTTCTTATCCTTTGCTTCTTCCCCACCTCTTTAACATCATCTATGGGAACACCCATAAGGCTATTATCCACATAAAATAAGAGTATATTCATACAAGGTATCTTTCAATCATCTTTTTTAGAAGTTTTGCAGTATTAAGCATTTCATCTGTAAGGGCCTTGAACTCCTGCATTGCTGCCATCTGCTCCTCTGTGGAGGCTCCAATTTCTTTTATTGCAGATGCAGTGCTTGTAAAACTCTTGTTTATTTTTTCAATCCCCTCAAACAATACTGATATATTCTTTACCTCTTCCCTTACGGTGTCTGAAACCTGATTGGTCATTGTTGTTGTGAGTGTAACATCCTCTGAAATCTTCTGGAGGGACTTGCTTATTGTATCAAGGTATTCTATTGCACCTGAAAGTTTACTCCAGCTGGACTGGGTTACATTCTTAAACTCATCCACAGCACTCTTAACCCTGTCCAGACTCTCAAGAACCTGCTTCAGGTAATTCCTTGACTGATTGGACAGGTTCCTTATCTCCTCAGCAATCACACCAAAACCCTTCCCCTTTTCTCCAACCCGTGCAGCCTCAACCGATGCATTCAGTGCAAGAAGGTCAGTATCCTCTGCAACCTCTGAAATCATATCTGCAAACCCCATAATCTCATTACTTACCCCTATCAACATCTCCATTTTATTGTTGAGGGCTTCCACAGACCTCATGTTTTCCTCAACAGTGGAGAGAACATCAAGTGTTTTCCGGGCGCTCTCATTCGCTATGTTCTCGGAATCCCGGGCTATCTTCTGGAGCATCTTAACCTGAGACTCAATGCTTTCCGCCATTGAAGTGATTGATTCTGCATCAACCTTTATTTTTTCCATCTCCTCACTTGAATTGTTGATCTCTGTATTTATGGATTCAATACTGGCAGATATTTCCTGAACAGAGGCAGTCAACTCCTCTGTGGTGGAAGATACAGTCTCTGCAAAGCCGGAAACCTTCTGGAAAATTTCATACACATCTGAAGATATACCCCTTACCACATCAAGGAATCGGTTGAAGTCTTCTGCAATTGCTTCAATCTCATCACCTGTTCTGATAGTAACTCTTTTCTTCAAATCAGGGTTTTCTGAAAGAAATTGAGAAAAGGCTGTTTTTATCTGGAGGATAGGTTTAAGCATAAAGTAGGAATAAAAGTATACAAATGCAACTGAAAGCAAAAGCCATAAGGCACTTCCAGGATTGTCCTTGAAGAATATTCCAACCAGAAAGGAGAATAACACAAGCACAATCAACGGAACAAACAATTTGTATCTAAGCGGAATTCCCCTGAAGGATTCTTTGTACCTGGAAAACACTGGAACAAGGATACTGAAGGCAATGAAGTATGTAATCAGACCAACAACGAGACCAATTATTAAATTCAAAAACAACCCCTTATAAAACAGGTTTATGGAAAGCAGCTTAATCTTCGTCTGGACAAGGAGAAAAAGAATGGGCGAAAAAAGAACATAGTCAAGAAACTTATGGATTGCCAGATACTGGGGTGTCCAGTAAACTGACCTTATAACCCCTTTCCCAACAACCCTTTTTAGGCGAACCCTGTGGAAAATATCATATGCAATCACAAGAACCAGGGCAATAACTGAGGCGGTAATATAGAATTTGCCAATGATCTCTCCAGCCAATCCAACAAAGGAATGGTATCCATAAAAAAGTAGTGGTATAGCAATCAGGACACTTACCAGATTCGTTGTCCACAAAAGCCTATTTATCCACTTCACGACTTACTCCATATATCCTGTATATTTTCACTCTGCAATAGTTTTATAGGGTCAAGAATCGCCATAACTCTACCATTATATTCTAAAGCACCTTTAAGATAATCCAGCTGCAATTCGTCAGGAAGATTGTATATGTTCTTGCCTTTAAGTTTTATTATTCCATGTATCCTGGTAACCTTCATGGCAACTGATGTTCCCTCAAGATTCAAAATCAAACAACTGGAGCCCTCTGCCTGAACCTGACCAATCCCGAACATAAGCCCTGGATCAATAACAGGAAGGACATCCCCCCTGTACTCACTTATCCCTATAATATAAGGGGGAAGGTCAGGAGCAGGGATAGGCTCAAGTGCTACAATCTCACTCACATAATTAAGTGGAACACAGTAAAATTCACCATTAACCTCAAACCCCATAACTTCTTCTATTTTCTTTATATCTTCAATCCCGCTCCTTTCCTCTGGAATTATCCTTGAAACATCTTTTGAACCTATAAGTTGTTTTATCCTCTCCTTTTCAACCTCCTTCTTATCAATCCTCTCCTTCACTTCCCGTTCTTTTTTCTTAACACCCTTTGCCGGCTTCTTCTCCTCTTTTTTAATGGTTTTCTTTGCCTTCTTTACATCCTTCTGGAGCATTTTCTTAAAACTTAACTTACGTTTTTTATCTTTCATTTCACACCATCCTTAAATCCTCTGCAACTGCATCTATGATGTTACTATCTATCTTTTCCAATTCCATGCTATATCCAGCAAAAAGTGCATTCTGGCAGAGGTTGTTTATATTCCTATGTATCCCCTTGCTGAACCTGTATATCCTGTCAACTGCGTCATCTGTGAAAATCTTCTTTCCTGCACCAGCAACCTTCAACCTGTGATTGATGTACTCCATTGTCTCTTTTCTGCTCAATGGGCCAAGAAAGAACCTCACATTTATCCTCTGTCTAACCTGTGGCATCTTTTCTATCTTCTTCTCCATTTCAGGCTGTCCAAGCAATACAATCTGCAACAGTTTCTCCTTATCAGTTTCAAGGTTTAGAAGCAACCTTATCTCTTCAAGCACCTTTGGTTTCAAAACCTGTGCTTCATCTATCATTGTAACACATTTAACTCCACTTTCAACACTTTCCCTCAAAAAGGATTCAAGCAGTGAGAGCATCCTCACCCTGTATCTTGGAACCTTTATACCTGAACCCTCAAGAAATCCCTCAAGTATCCATCTGAGGAATCCAGCCTGTGTAAAAATAGGATTTGTTATCAGGATAACCCTATGACCTGCTTTTTCCAGGTCATTTTTTATGGCATTTGCAAGGAAGGTCTTACCGCATCCAATCTCACCTGTTATCAATGTAAGTCCGCCCCCAATTTCACTTATATTGTATATAATCCTTGCATATGCCTCATTGAAATCATCACTCCTGTATGTGAACATGGGGTCTGCTGTATTGAGAAAAGGCTTCTCCTTCAATCCCCAATACTCTTCAACCATACAACACCTCCCTTGCTCTTTTTGCCCATATATTTTCGGGTCTGATTTCTGAAAGTTCCATGAGAATCTTCTTTCCTTTTTCTTTCTCACCCTTATGGATGTAAGAAAGTCCAAGGTAAAAACGTGCCTCAAAGAGATTGGGGCCCATCTCTATTGCCTTTTCAAGAAACTCAATTGCATCATCATACATCTCCCTATCGTAATATACAAGACCAAGATACATATGGGCATAGAGCAATGCTTCCCTATCTTTGCCTGTTTTTATAATCCTGGATAACTTCTCTATTGCTTCACCGTATATTCCAAGTTTATAACTGATGTATCCGAGATTTGCCCTTACAAGTTGATTTTCCGGGTCAATCTTCAACGCCTGCTGATACACCGCCATTGCCTCATCATACCTCTCAAGGTGTATGTAGGCCCAACCAAGAAGTATATAAATCCTGATGTTGTCAGGTGCAAGTTTTTTTGCCTTTCTCAGAACCTGCATTGCTTCCTGATACCTGCCCTGGGTTATGTGCCTCCATCCTTCATCTACCAGGGTCTGGATGTCAACTGAGGAAACAAGTAGCCTCTTCACCACCTGCCCTGGCATTGATTGATTCTTTTCAATCCTCTCTATCTCTGAAAGAACCTTATCAAGATATTTCTGAAATTCCTTTATCTCCATTTTTATCTCTGCTATCAACTTCTGCCTCTCAAGTGCATCACCAGAGGTTTTTATTTTCTTCAGGAGTTTCTCTATTCTCTCTATCATTTTACAGCAACCATGTTTACAATGCCTTCTGGAATATCCTCAAGTGGAAGAATTTCATCAACACATCCAGTATCTATTGCTGCCTTCGGCATTCCAAAGATTACCGATGTTTTTTTATCCTGAGCAATAACCACCCCTCCTCTGGCCTTAATCTCCCTAACCCCCATTGAACCATCCTTTCCCATACCCGTGAGTACCACACCAATTGTCCTTTTACCAGATACAGAGGCAGCGGATAACATGGTGATGTCTGCAGCAGGTCTCACCCCGTGCATGGGAGCATCCTTTGTAAGATTTATTATCCACTCCTCTCCAATCTTCATATGATAACCTGAAGGTGCAATGTAAACCACTGAACTTGATATCCTTTCCCCTTCCTCTGCCTCTTTAACTGTAAGTTTTGAAAGTTTATCAAGCCTTTCAGCAAATGGCTTTGTAAATCCCTCTGGCATATGCTGAACAACAAGGATACCTGCCCTTATATCACCTGGAAGCCTTGGGATTATATATGAAAGCGCCTTTGGACCCCCTGTTGAACTTGCTATTACAACCAATTTATCCATATCACCGGGAAGGGCTTCAAGTGTCTCACGCCTCTTCAATGGTGGCCTCAATGCCTTCACATTCACATGTGAAACCGCCTTCACCTTTTCTATAATTTTCTCTTTTACATCCTTCAATCTTATGGATATAGGCCCACCTGGTTTTGTGATAAAATCAAGTGCACCCCTGTCAAGTGCCTCAAAGGTTATGCTTGCATTCTCAACTGTGTAGGCACTCACCATTATGATTGGGGTGGGCTTCTGCTTCATTATCGCTTCAACGGCCTGGATACCTGTCATAACAGGCATCTCCACATCCATGGTGACAACATCAGGGTCCAATAAATTAACCTTCTCAACGGCCTCCTTACCATTCCGGGCAACATCAATCACCTCTATATCAGGGTCTGATGAAAGAATCTCCCTGAGCAACTTCCTCATGAATGCAGAATCATCCACCACAAGAACCTTTATCTTCTTCATATTACCCTTTCGCCTGCCTTGTATGATGTTACCCTTACCTCCCCAGATTCAAGATTAAACTCCATGCTTCTTCCGTAATCTCCGCCAACATCCTCTCCAGTTATGGTTATACCTTCCTGTTCTAAAATCTTCTTTGCAATCTCAATATTTCTCTTACCAATGGCACTATCAGGATTTTTCAGGAGCTGGGCAAACATCACTGAACCACCCACAATCTTCGCCTCAAGGTCGCTTTTGATAGAGCCTCTCTTTTCCAGAAATTTCAATGTTTCTCTGATGCCTGTATTCCCATACTTAAAAGGGTTGTCATCATCACGGGTCTTTTCAGGAAGAAGGAAGTGGAGAAGGGCACCCCTTTTCTTCCTGGTATCATATAAGGCTACACCAACACATGACCCAAGACCCATAGTTATAAGAATGTCCGGTGTTTCTCCATACTTCATTTCGCCAATCTTCACAAATATCCTTTTCATGCCTTCCTGTATATCCTTTCTTTAAGGTTGTATGGTCTGAACAACTTTACATTTTGACCAAACATCCCCTCCACCTTCCCCAGAATAAGAAAACCTCCACTTTTCAGCCTCATGTAGAATTCCTTCATTAACTCTTCCTGAAAATCCTTGGAAAAGTAAATGAAAACATTCCTGCAAAGTATGATGTCAAACAATCTGTGGAAGGATGAGAGTTCCTTAAGGTCATGAACCTTGAATTCCACCATCTCCCTCACCCTTTCATTTATGATGTAATTGTCTCCATCCCTATCAAAGTATCTTGTTTTAACAAAATAAGGGGTCTCTTCAAAGGAGAATTCGTTGTAAACACCCCTTTTTGCCTTTTCAATCGCCTGTTCATCCACATCTGTCGCCAGAATCCTGCCTTTTTTTCTTGCCTCAAGGAGAATTATTGCAAGGGTGTATGGCTCCTCACCTGTTGCACAACCTGCACTCCATATATCCACTGGTTCATCCAGTTCAGGTAGTATTTCTCTCTGAATAATCTTAAAGACCTCCCTGTTTCTGAAAAATTTTGTTACATTTATGGTGAGTGCGTTCTTAAGTCTTTCAAGTTCCTCCATGTCACTCTTTATTATCCTTGCATATTCTGCATAACTATTAACCTTCAAAGCCCTCATCCTTGAGCTTAACCTCCTCTTAAATGGCTTTTCCTTGTAATTGTCTGGGTCAAAATTGAGGAGTTCCCTTATGGTCTTTTTCAGAAGATCAAATTCCCATTCCATAGTCCTTCTTTAGTATCTCTATATTCCTTTTAACAACCTCGTTTTCTGGGTCAAGCTCAAGGGCCATGGTATAGTATCTCATTGCCTCTTTCACATCGCCCCTTTTCAGCACAATGTTCCCCATCTTGAAATAAATCTCCCAGTTTTCAACACCAAGAGAGGAAAGTTTCTTATACTCATCCATTGCAATCTTGTAATACCCATTCCTGTAATAAAAATTGGCAAGGTTCATCCTCGCAGGTATGTATTCAGGGTTGAGTTCAAGTGCTTTTTTGAACATGCTTTCCGCCTGTTCATACTCCTCTGTCTCCTCATAGAGCCTTCCCAGATTGTTGTAATATTCTGGAAAATCAGGGGAAGCGCTCAGACCTTCAAGCATATGATTCAGGGCATTATGTATATTTCCTTCCATCCTTTCAATCAGAGCAAGATAAAATCTAACCATTGGATTTTCAACCTCAAGTTCAAGGAATTTTTCAAGGTCCTTTCTGGCTTCCTTAAGATTACCAAGATAGAATCTCACAATCCCCCTGTTCAGGTAGAGGATACCAAAATCCTTCCAGTGCTCAATTGCCTCATTGAGAACCTCCTCTGCCCTGTCAAGTTTTCCCATCCTTTCAAGGAATACACCAAGATTTGAATAAAGGTTCGGGTGCTGGAATCCACTATTTATTGCCTCTTCAAGCAACTCAACTGCCCTTTCTCCTTCACCCTTCAGAAATTTAATTATTGCCAGGAAAAATCTGCTTCTGGAATTGGCAGGGTCAATTTCAAGTATTCTTCTGAACTCCCTCTCGGCTTCATCAAGCATATCCATGTGGAGGAATGCAATGCCCAGATTCTCATGTTCCGATATTCTGGTAAATGCCCTCTCCTTTGAGATAGGAGGAGGCTGTATTGCCTTTACATAACCCTTCTCAATCAGTGAGGCAAGTGTCTTCATTGCCACAAACTCATCCATCCTGCTCTGCTCCAGTGTCTCTTCAACTGTCCTGTTGCCATCTATGATTTCATACATCCTCCTTTCTTCGTCCTTCAGAGATTCAGGCTTCACATGGGTCCTTGTAAGAATATCCTTCATGTCCGGGAATGGCACAATTCCAAGTTCATCAATAATCCGTGCAGCATCAAGGAGAAGGTCTTCTGGTTTTATCTTGATTGATGCAAGCCTTTTAACCTTATTCACCCCTGGCTCAAAATTGAATATTCCCTCATCCCACTTAAAAACATAGAATAATACCTGCTTTATCTGTTCTGCAAGGGCCTCCCTCAAAGTATCCTCGTCAACAAAACCTTTTTCATAGAGGATTTCTCCGAGTAATAAGTCAGGCTTACTCCTCTGTATCTCAAGTGCCTCATTCAACTGCTCCTCTGTAATCTTCTCCCTTGCAATAAGGATGTCCCCTATTTTATCCGCCTTTGAAACCGAGCCTGCACCTGTTATCTCTCCATCCTCAAAGTAGATATATACTATTTCCTCTCCATTCGTGATGCTCAAAACACCCGTTTTCCTTCCCATGGAGAGCATCTGTATCACATCTGGTATTGAGGCTTCTTTTAAAGAACCCTTTATAGCCATTCTACAATTCCCTGGTTATTCTGAGGTTTACATTCCGAATGTTTATGTCGTATCCTTCAATCTTTGAAACCTCACCCTTCATCTCTTCAGAGGGCTCAGATACTCCCAACTCCTCATGTTCTTCAACCTTTTCCCCTTTTTCTACTGCCTTTTCTTCAATCCCTTCCTCAATTCCTTCAACAGGCTCCTTTACCGATTCCTCTTTTTCCTCAACCTGCTCAACCTCCTGAAACTTTTCTTCTGAAGGGCCCCTCTGCTCAGCCACTTCAACCATCCTTCTACTCTTTGTATTGGCATAAAACTCTACCTCGTAAAACCCACCTTTAACCTTCTCAAGCCCATCCTCATAATCCACCTCCTTACTGTAATCCCCCATCTCAATAATCACTTTTAGCATTGCCTTTTTCACTTCTAAATCAGGCTCACCAAGCACATAAAGCCTGTTATCAGGAATATTCATGCCTGTGATACCTTCGGCTTTTTGAGAGGAAGTGAAAACAATACATTTATTTGAATTCTTCCTAAAAAATGGCTTTAAATCAACGCCACCCTTTGTTGAAATCCTTTCAACATCATCAAGCAGGATAATGTCACATTCTGAAAGTTTTTCAAGCATACCTTCAGGGTTCTGGATTATATTATGGAACCCTCCATAACCAACAACAACCTGTGGATGTTCCCTAAAAATTTCAACACCAAGGGCATTCAAATGGTGGGTCTTTCCATACCCTCTCTTACCAATTATTCCATAAACACCTTTCCATTCAATCTTCTTCTCAACAAAATCCTTTATGAATGAAAGCACATCCCGATTACCCTTACCTGAAACAAGGGAATCAACCCCCTTCTCCCAGTCAAGGTATCTGGAAAAATCTGTTTTTAGTTCTGATCTCTTTTCAAGTTCATCTATCCTTCTTTCAAGTTCAAAAATCCTGTCAGGATTGAACAGGTCAGTTTCAATCTCTTTCCTCTCCTTGTCTGTAAGGAGAGCAGGGTCAATCAATCCATATCTTTTCTGGAGCTCAACAAGCCTCTGCACATCCGTTGTGAAGGAAACAAACTCCCTTGTAATATCCTCAATAGGTCCATCTATTACCTTCTTTAACCTGTCACAGTTGAAACCCTTCATCTCCCACACATAGAGTTTTGCCCGGTATTCCTCCCTCAATTCCTCTTCAACAGTCCTCTCCAGCGTGATTGATGGCATATCCTCCTCAAGTGACTTCACAAGGTCCCTGAACTGTTCACCCTCAAGGTGTGCTTCAGTTTTCTCTTCTATGACACCACCAATCTCCAGACTTTTAATATAACCTATCAATTCTTTTATTGTTCCACTCCTGGATTTGATCGCTGCAACCTTCTTATCCTCCGATATATTTGGGAACATCTTATCAACTATCTCTTTTCTGTCCTTTTCAGTAAGTTTTCTTATACCCACACTCACACCACCCCTGATTTCACTCACTACCCTTTCTGGAATATCAAGTTCATCAGGTGGCTGAGTGCCTGTAACAATCACCTGGGTTCCTGTATCAATCCAATCCTGAAACTGTATAAAGAACTTTTTGACCCAATCATCATTAAAAGGAATAAGGTCTATATCAAGTATAATCACATACCTGTATTTCTCTTTTAATGGAAATCCTATCTCAGCCAGTTCAGATGGCTTCAACAGAAGGACATCCTTGCCTGGCCTGAATATACTTCTGATTATTGTGCTCTTTCCACTACCTGGCTTGCCAAAGATATACACAGGATTGTATTTACCTGGATTCTCAACAACCTTCTGGAGAAAATCAAATATCTCTTTGTTAAACTCAAAAATGTATGTATCCATCATATCCCCAGTTTCTCCTTAACCTTCTGAAGAACGAATGTTCCAACAGCCTTGAATGTTTCAGGAACACCCACACCCTGAATTGCTATTGCCTCAAAGTATCTGTATTTATTCTCCGGGTTGAGTGCCTTCTGAAGTTCCTCAACACTCACAATTTCGTTCAGGTCTCTCTTGTTGTACTGCAGAACTATGGGGGTATTCTCAACATCAAGCCCATTTGCAATCATATTTTCAAACATATTCTCAAGACTCAATATATTGTCCTCAAATCTCATCACCTGTGAATCAGCAACAAACACAACCCCATCAGCACCCTGTAAAACGAGTTTTCTGGTCTCATTGTAATAAACCTGTCCGGGAACAGTGTAAAGCTGGAATCTGGTTCTGAATCCCCTGTAATTTCCAAGTTCTATTGGTAAGAAGTCAAAGAAAAGGGTCCTGTCTGTTTCTGTTGCAAGAGAAACAAGGTCGCTCTTTTTTTCTGCAGGAATCCTTGTGAACAGATACTGGAGGTTTGTGGTTTTCCCAGCCCTTCCAGGACCATAATAAACAATCTTACAGGTTATCTCCTTTGATGCAAATTTAATTACTGACATAACCCTCCATTATTCTGAGAAGATGAACTGCGTTCTCATAAGGGTCCCCGGAAAAGAGCGCCTGTGAAACAGCGATTCCATCAACACCAGCCTCCATAACAATGCCAAGATTCTCATGGTTTATCCCACCAACCGCCACAACGGGTATATCCACCGCCTCTTTAATTCTCTTTAAACCTTCAATCCCAATAACCTCTGCCTGTTTTGTCTCTGATATGAAAACGCTTCCTGCACCAATATAGTCTGCACCTGCTTCTTCACCCATTACAGCATCCTCTAAATTTCTAGCTGTCCACCCTATAACACCATCAAAAATACTTCTAACCACCCAGACGGGCAGGTCATTTTTCCCGAGGTGAACACCATCCGCACCTATGGCAAGTGCAATATCCACCCTATCATTCACAATGAGTTTAACACCTTTTTCCCTGCATATCTTCATGGTTTCCTCTGCCTTTTCAAAAAAATCAGCACCCGTCAGTCCCTTTTCCCTTATCTCTATGACCTTCACACCTCCCAGTATTGCCCTTTCAATTTTTTCAAAGAACCTGCCTTCCATATACCTTTCATCTGTAATCCCTATGATTCTAATATCCCAGTCCAGCAAGGTATCCAGTATGTATATCCCCTTCAATAAAACCTTCACTCTCAAGGACTTTTTTGTGAAGGGGAGCGGTTGTATCAACACCTTCAATCACCAGTTCATCAAGTGCCCTCCTCAGCCTCTCAATGGCCTCCATTCTATCTCTGCCATGGGCAATCAACTTCATAAGGAGAGAATCATAATAAGGGGGTATCTTGTATCCCTGATAAATGTGCGTATCAATCCTAATTCCAGGGCCTCCCGGGAAGTGGACAGTCTCTATCTTCCCGGCACTCGGGACAAATCCCTTCTCAGGATTTTCTGCATTCACCCTTACCTCAATGGCATGGCCAGTAAACCTAACATCCTTCTGCTTCAAACTCAACTTCTCTTCCATTGCCACAAGAATCTGTTCCTTAACAAGGTCAAAACCTGTTATCATCTCTGTTACAGGATGTTCAACCTGTATTCTTGTGTTCATCTCCATAAAATAAAAGTTTCTGTCTCTGTCAACGATAAACTCCATTGTTCCTGCTGAGAAATATCCGATCGCCTTTGCACCCTTCACTGCAACCCCTCCCATCTTCTCCCTCATTTTTTTATCAACTATTGGTGAGGGAGATTCCTCAATCAACTTCTGATGCCTCCTCTGTATGGAGCATTCCCTCTCCCCCAGATGGATTACATTGCCGTGCATATCCCCAATCACCTGGACCTCAATATGTCTGGGATTCTCTATATACTTTTCCAGGTAAATTCTACCATCACCAAATGCCGCCTCTGCCTCTGTGGAGGCCATCCTGTAAGAGAGAGCGAGTTCCTTTTCATCCCTTGCTATTCTCATTCCACGCCCACCACCACCACTCACAGCCTTCACAATCACAGGATAGCCTATCTCCTTTGCTATGGAGAGGGCTTCTTCAAGGGATTTAAGTGGGCCATCACTTCCAGGGACAACTGGAACACCAGCATTTTTCATCATCCTCTTTGCCTCTGACTTATCTCCCATTGCTTTTATTGCATCTGGCGATGGTCCTATAAAGATAAATCCACTGTCAATGCAGGTCTCTGCAAAATTTGGGTTTTCTGCAAGGAATCCATAACCAGGATGTATTGCATCCGCACCTGTTATTTCAGCAGCAGCAATAAGCATTGGAATATTGAGATAACTCTTATTCACCTGGGAAGGGCCAATCCTCACAGACTCATCTGCTAGAAAAACATGGAGTGATTCTTCATCGCCCTCAGAAAAAACAGCCACTGTTTTTATACCCAGTTCCTTTGCAGCCCTGATAACCCTGACTGCTATTTCACCTCTGTTTGCAACGAGTATTTTCTTTATCATCAGATTTCAGTCCATCCTGCGTCAGAGGTTGACTCAATCCCTTTAAGCCTCATCTTGAACTCATCTGGATTGGTTGCATTGGTGATTGCAGTCTCATAATCAATTAACCCTTGCTTGTAGTATCTCATTATACATTGGTCAAAGGAGTGCATGCCATACTGGTCACCCTCAGTGATTGCCTGGGGAATCTTAAGTGTCTTCACCTCATCAAGCAGATATTCTCTTATTGTTGGAGTTGATACAAGTATCTCTGTTGCAGGAATTCTGCCCTTCCCATCCTTGAGTGGGAGTAGCCTCAATGAAATAACCCCAACAAGGGTCGCCGCAAGAAGAACCCTTACATGTTGTTGCTGGTATGGGGGATAAAAACTTATAATCCTGTTGATTGTTTCAGCAGCATTCAGCGTATGAAGAGTGGAAAGCACAAGATGGCCTGTATCTGCAGCCTTGAGTGCTATATCCATGGTCTCAACATCCCTTATCTCACCTATCATTATCACATCAGGGTCCTGCCTCAAAATATACCTCAGGGAACTTGCAAAGGAGAGGGTATCTGTTCCAACTTCCCTCTGGGAAATAATGGACTTTTTATCCCTGAAAAGATACTCTATTGGGTCTTCAACCGTGATAATGTGTTTTGCCGTGTTCTGATTGATATGTTCAATCATTGCTGCAAGTGTTGTTGACTTACCAGATCCAGTTGTCCCTGTTGCAAGTATCAACCCCCTGGGGGACATAGCAAGGTCCTTCAGTATTGGAGGAAGGTTCAATTCCTCTATGCTCCTGATGATATGCGGAATTGTTCTCATTGCAATGGCAATACTCCCCCTCTGGATATAGACATTCACCCTGAACCTTGCAAGCCCTGGAATACCAACAGCAAAGTCTGCCTCTTTTTTTGCAACAAACTTCTGCTGGTTCTCCTTTGTCATGAGTGATGCAGCAATCTTCCTCAGGTCATCCACGGTTAGAGGCTCCATATTCAGTGGAGCCAATCTTCCATTAATTCGGAGAATTGGAGGCAAACCAACCTTTAAATGGAGGTCTGAAGCCTCCATTTTTATCATCTTCTCCAGAATAGGCCTTATCTCCATACCACCTCCGATTATACAGGTTCAATCAGGAATAGTTCCTGACCGTATTCAACTGGTTCCTCGTTCTTAACAAGTATCTCCACTATCCTCCCGCTCACCTCTGATTTAATCTCATTCATCACCTTCATAGCCTCTATAATACACACAGTCTGACCCGGTTTCACCATGTCTCCAACCTCAACAAATGGTGGGGCATCAGGTGCAGGTGCCCTGTAGAATGTGCCAACAAGTGGTGCCTTTATTGAGACAAGGGTGGAGGGCCTCTTCTCTTCCTTCTTCTCCTCAACCTCTGTTTCAGGCTCATTGACTTTAGAGGGTTCTTCTCTCTTCACCACCTCCACCTGCTGTGTCTGAACAATTCTTGAGCCATTCTTGCTTATTCTAATCCTGGTCCCAAACCGTGAAATTTCAATCTCACCTATGTTGCTCTGCTCAACAATCTCAAC
>JAGGTX010000072.1 GCA_021163525.1 Caldifarciminota bacterium | reverse complement strand
GAACAGCAACCTGAACAGGTGCAAGCCATAAGGGGAAGTACCCTTTATAGAATTCTATCAACCCCCCAATAAATCTTTCCATTGAACCAAGAAGCGCCCTGTGTATCATGTAAACCATGTGCCTGTTTCCATCCTCACCAACATACTCAACATTGAACCTTCTTGGAAGGTTGAAGTCAAACTGAATTGTGGGACCCTGCCACTCACGCCCAATGGCATCAAGCAGTTTAATATCTATCTTGGGTCCATAAAAAACAGCCCCACCCTCTTCAATCTCATAATCATACCCTCTCTTTTCAAGTGCCTTTTTCAGTGATGCTTCAGCCTGTTCCCATTCATCATCACTGCCTGCAAACTTCTCCTTGTGGAGGGGGTCCCTCACAGAAAGATAAATCTTGAAATCCTTATATCCGAAAACACCCATCATATACAATACAAAATCAAGCACTTCAAGGATTTCTTTCTCAAGTTGTTCTGGTGTGCAGAATATATGCCCGTCATCCTGGGTAAAACCCCTCACCCTTAGAAGCCCATGGAGAACACCTGACCTCTCATACCTGTATACTGCTCCAAGTTCAGCATACCTTATTGGCAATTCTCTGTAACTCCTCACCTTTGTTTTGTATATAAGGATGTGTCCTGGGCAGTTCATGGGTTTCACAACATAATCCTCATCGTCAAGCTGGAATAGATACATATTCTCCCTGTAAAACTCAAGGTGTCCTGAAATATTCCATAGTTCAGACCTTGCGATATGGGGTGTATAAACAAGCTGGTACCCCCTCTTTATATGCTCCTTTATCCAGAAATCCTCTATCTCATGCCTGATTATTGCACCATTGGGATGCCAGTAAACAAGACCAGGCCCTGTCTCCTTGAATATGCTGAATATATCCAGTTGCTTCCCCAGAACCCTGTGATCGTACTTTTTTGCCTCCTCAAATTTCCTTATGTATTCCTTCAACTGTTTCTTCTCAGGATAGGCAATCCCATAAATCCTCTGGAGCGCTTCCCTCCTCTCATCACCACGCCAGTAAGAGCCAGAAGAGGTAAGAACCTTTACATTACCAACAAGTTTTGTGTTGACAAGGTGGGGACCTCTGCACAAATCAACAAACTCTCCCTGCTTATAAACGCTCACAGTTTCCCCTTCTATCTCCTTGATCAATTCAACTTTGAATTTGTTATCCTTAAAAAGTTCCAGGGCCTCAACCTTTCCCATCTCCTCACGGGTTATCCCGTATCCTTCCCTGATAATTTTCTCCATCTCTTCTTCAATCAGGGTCAACTGTTCTGGAGTAAAGGGCGCATCCACATAAAAATCGTAATAAAAACCCCTATCTATGGCTGGCCCTATTGTTGGTTTTGCCCGTGGAAAGTGCCTCAAAACAGCCTGTGCCAGAACATGGGCGGCAGTATGCCATAAAACAGAAAGACCCTCTTTAGAGTTTATAGGAACGAGTTTATATTCTCCATCAGGTACAGGCGTGAGAAAATCAACAACCTTTCCATCTATTAAAATTCCACAGTAATCCCTCAAGACATCAGGTGCCTTTTCTTTCAAAATAGAATATAACCTTATAGGGGGATTTACATCAAGTGCAATCTCCCCTTTCTCTTTATATAGAATCAAAACCTACCTCCAAACAAAGAATACACAAAAATGGGCGATAGAGGATTCGAACCTCTGACCTCTTGCATGTCAAGCAAGCGCTCTAACCAAAGCTGAGCTAATCGCCCATTCATGGAAAATATACAAAGAATCCCCTTTATTGTCAAGAGGGAGAACCCTTATATTACCCTAAAAGATTGATAAATATCCATAATTCCATAATAGGCATAAACATCCAAATGAGGCACATACAAGAAACTAAAAAATAGGATGAAAAATCTTAATTAACCTATTGAAATTTTTTTTACTTTCTCTATAATACTATTCTGAGATATAAGGTAGGTCATCTATATATCGACACCAATAATTATGGGCACGACACATTAAAAACCTTTTTAAAAACACTTTAAGGAGGTGAATATGTGTTTTATCCGCAGATTTAAACCCATTACCTTGACCTTTGTTTTTGTTTCCATTATGCTTTTAGCAGGAACCCCCACATCAATCTGGCCTACAAATGCACCAAATGACACAACTATTGTGTTGAGGGTTTATGGTGTTAATTTCACAGGGACACCCACTATAACTCTTTACAATGGAACTGACACCATCATAGCCACAAACGTAACTGTGGTAAATTCTAACTACCTTACCTGCGATATAAATTTAACAGGTGCATCCCCGGGATACTATAACATACTTGTTAATAATAATGAAGATCAGGATTCCCTAGAGCTCTGTTTCACAGTAATTAAAAAGTTAACCCCTCCTGTTTATATATATTCTAAATCTATTTATAATGCGGGAACCACCTTGTTAAAAATGGCCCTGGGTGACGGAAACAACGATGGAAAATATGAGATATATGTTGGCTCCTGGAGGAATAAGATTTATCAACTCTGGTGGGACGGTTCATGGAATGTCGATTCACTTTCTGCGGGGGGTGCTCTATTCCAGGGCGTTGGTTTAGGTGACGGAAATAACGATGGTGATTACGAAGTCTATGGAACCAGTAATAACTATCATCTCTATCAGTTCAGGTGGAATGGTTCATCATGGGATACTCTTGATATGGGTGGAAGTTCTACTTATATGGCAAGGGTTGTGGTTGGAGATGTTATCAGGGATGGAACATTCCAGATTTATTCCACTGATGATAACGGAAATGTATTTCAATTCATCTATAATGGTGCTGGATATGATACCACTATAATAGCCACTGTTGGTGCTGCTGGAAAAGGGATATGTATAGGTGATGGAGATAATGATGGAGATGTTGAGCTCTATGTTGCATCCCTTTCAGGAAACGTTTACCAGATTTCATGGGATGGCTCAAATTGGGTTATTGATACAATTGGTGTAGGTTCTGGAGGCATGACCGAGATTGGTATAGGCGATGGAGACAACGATGGGAATATTGAGATATATGCCTGTTCAAATGATGACAGTGTCTATCAGTTTAAGTGGAATGGAACGGCATGGGAAAAGAGTCTGGTTGGTTATGGAACAGATAAAATGAATGATGTTGAGGTTGGGGACGGGGACAATGATGGTCTGAATGAGGTATATGCTGGATGTGCAAATAGCATTCTGTATCAGTTTGAATGGGATGGGAGTTCGTGGTCTGACACTGCGTTGTTCAATTCAGGTTTCTCTATCAGAGGCATCGGGATAGGTGATGGCAACAGAGACGGTGAGAATGAAATTTACGCCGCATGCACCGATGGAAACCTGTACCAGATTTCCTACTCGGATACCTTTTTATTTGATGCAGGGGTAAAAGAAATAGTTTCCCCAAATGACAGCATCACACCTTCTGGGGAGTACAGAGTCAAAGCAACCATTACCTATAAAGGCCCTGCAGATCTCACCTTCTTTGTTCATGCAAATGTCATAGACACAACTACAGGGACATCTATATTGCAGGAATCCCTCACTGTAACAATGGGACCCTCATTGCCGGAAACACTGTTAACATTTGGGACTGTTAACCTTGCTGAAAATGTAACCTACAATACTGTTGTATATGTACCAGGGAATGATACTTTCCCCCAAAATGATACAATCTCAATATTCACGACAGCAAAGCGTATACTTATCCTATACGTAGAAGATGCCAATGGATACGGAGCACCTGTTCACCCTGATACCATATGGCAGATACCACTTGTAAATCTCCTTGGAGCAGACAGGATACTGTGGATGGGACCAACAGCTGACGAAAACGAAGACGGTCCCACCCTTGATGAAATGAAGAACGTGGACCTTGTCATATGGAACTGTTATGATTATTACTCCGAGCCACAACTCACAACAAATGACACAATAAACATAAAACAACTTGTAGCAGATGGTGGTAAGATATGGCTGATTGGTCAGGATATATACTACAGCTTCTGGGGTAAAAAGAACCAAGGTGAAAAAGGCAAACCCGTAAGGATTGACCTGAAGGCACAACCCAACTTTCTTGGAACTGTATTTGGTCTTGAGACCATATACGAAGACTATCTGGAAGAATATGAAATGAAGATTATGGGAGTAGATGAGGCAGCATCATATACAATTTATGTTGAATCAGATTTTGAATACGACGGTTATCTTTATCCCGACTCCGTTGGCCCTGATACTTCTATTGCCCATCCAATACTTATAGACCCTGACAGCAACTTTGTGATAGGTATAGCAAGGAATGATTCACTTGCAGCATTCTGGGCTGCTGATGGAAGGGGTGCAGACACTTCACCTGGTGGAGAATGGGAAAACCTTATAGCTAAGATGCTCAATTTCTTCAGTGTTCCCCTGGGTACACATGAGGTGGAGAGTCAACCAGGGATAAAAATACTATCCACGATAGGACAGAAGGTTTCCTTTATCTAT
>JAGGTX010000116.1 GCA_021163525.1 Caldifarciminota bacterium | reverse complement strand
AGCATCCATTAATAAAGGCAGTTGATGAGTTAAAGGCTCCATCTCCCTTGATGTATGTCTCATATGTGATTCCAGGTGGAACCCAGTTACTCTGTGGTGAATATAGAACAGGACTGTTTTCATTGGTATGGAATGGACTTTCATTGTTCCTTGGATACACAAGCGTCAAAAACAGGGACATTCCAGGCATAATCTTCTCCATATCACTCTTCCAGAGGTTCTACAGGGGAAATCTGAGCTCGGCAAAGGCTGCAATTTACAGAAAAAGGTTAAAGAGGTATAAAAGGGTTGTAGAGAGATACAGGCCAGATGGTGTCTAATCCATTGACATTAAGTGTCTATAAAGTTAAAATCCTAAAAAAGGAGGTAGAATGCTTGGATTGCTATATATATTTCTGCTTGCACAGGCACCCCAGGATATCATTAAATCACTGGGAATGAAGAGCCCTCCCAAAACGCAACCCCGTGTTACACAGACTACAGTTCAACCACCCATTAATATCAGGGACAGCATCATCATTAAGAAGCAAATGGAAAGATCAAAGATTGAGATGATGTATAGCAATTACAGGCTTGCCTTCATCAAAATAAAGGTTGAGTCCATAAAAATTGATTCCACAATGCTTGATAGCTCCAGAATAATCAAGGTGATCAGGGATACATTAACGCTTGACCTGAAGCAATTTGGTTATAACCACTTTTACTGGAACCTTGCTACATATTCCAAACCAGGTGTAATGGCAACAGACAACTATATCATCGGACCGGGTGACGCTTTCACCCTCAACATCTGGGGTGCAATGGAACAAACAGAGAATCTGGTTGTTAATAATGAAGGGAAGATTTCTATAACAGGGGTTGGAACACTGAATATTGCGGGATTGAAGTACGGTGAGGCAAGGGATAAAATAAAAAAGGCAGTAATGTCAGAATTTTCCAATGTGAATGTTGATGTCACCCTTACAAATTTGAGAACTGTAAACATATTCCTCGCAGGTGAGGTTTATGCACCTGGTAATTATTTCATCTCACCACTTTCTTCCGTTTTGTATGCACTATACCTTGGTGGAGGACCAACAAAGATGGGGTCATTGAGAAGGATAAAAATCATAAAGAGGGATGGGAATGTTATCTATGTTGACCTTTATGACTATTTTGTTAAAGGAAGGCCTGTGAAGAATATCCAGTTCAACGATGGAGACATTGTATTTGTTCCGCCCATTGGGAAAACCGTTGCTGTGGGAGGGGCGGTTGTAAGGCCAGGTATATATGAATTAAAATCATACGAAACTGTATCCGATGTCTTCAGAATGGCAGGTGGACTGCTTCCTGAAGCCTACATAGGCCGTATCACTGTTGAAGGCGTAAAAAATCATAATAAAAGGATATTATATGAAAAGGACTTTTCCTCATACAGTGAGTTTAAAAAACTTATAAAAAACCTTAAACCATCAAATGGGGACTTCTTCAAAATAGACCCTATTGCTAAAAGAAAGAGGGAATTTGTTTATGTGGGTGGAAATGTTTACTATCCCGGGGTATTTGCACTGGATGAAAAGACAACCTTAAAGAGCCTGCTGAAAAGGGCAAAAATCAAAGAGGATACCTACATGGAGAGGGGAGAAATTCTGAGGTATGTGAGTGATAGTCTGTATTCTATTGTTCCTTTCAATGTAGAGAGTGTCTTAACCTCCCCTTCCTATGATACATTCAAACTGATGGAATGGGACAGCATCCTTGTTTTCTCCATTGATGAGACAAAGCCTGCAAAGAATGTATATCTGTATGGTGCAGTTAAAAAACCTGGGACATACAAACTCCTGCCGGGTATGACCGCAGGGGACCTTCTCTTTGGTGGAATACCCCTACCAACTGCAAGGCTGGACAATGCAGAACTCCTGAGGAAAAACATAGAAGAGGGAACATACAGTATCATCCCTGTTGACCTTACAACAGAAAAAGGACTTAATCTCCCACTCCAGATGGGTGATAACCTTATAATCAAGAACCAGAAGGTAGAACCTGATGTCGTGACGATTACTGGAGAAGTTAAATATCCTGGAAGATATGCATTGAGGGAAAGGGAAACGCTCAGGTCATTGATTGAAAGGGCAGGTGGGCTCACACCCAATGCATACATAGAGGGTGTGGTACTGGAGAGAAAGTCTGTAAAGGAACTGAAAACAAAGGAACTTATTACCCGTGCAATGAAGGAACTCATTGGTAGCCAGTCCTCGGTCCATGGAGAGAATCTACAACCCAAAGAAGCACAGAGCGAACCGAATCTAATCAATCAGCAGCTCCAGCTTATCGGGAGCATGGCCCAGGAAAGGCTTTCTGGAAGGGTTGCACTTCCTGGAAAACTTGGGCTTGACATAATTCTTGAGGCAGGGGATTCCATTTACATTCCGAGATTACCCACCACTGTCCAGATTATAGGTGCGGTATACAATCCAACAGGTGTTCTTTACAGAAAAGGCCTCAAAATAAAGGATGTGATTGAAATGGCAGGTGGATATACCCCTGATGCAGATAGAAGGGCAACATACGTCGTAAGGGCATCAGGCGAGTCTGTAAAGAGGGTTAGAAAATTAAAACCTGGTGATACAGTTGTTGTTCCCAGGAAATCCCCTGTTCAGAAGACCACGTTTGACACATTGAAGGACCTCGCCCTGATTGTATACCAGATAGGTGTTGCTTTTGCTACACTCAACACCCTGAGAAAGTAATCACATAAAGGGAACGGGAATAAAGGTAAGCACAAAGATAAGCAGGCTTAAACAGCCGATAATAATTCTTTTATTATCAAGTCCTCCAACTGTATCCATTGGTGGGGGATGCTTTACTCCAATGAATAAAAGGAGCAAAAGGGACCAGAACAACCATCCAGGCCAGACAAATCCAAGGCCAAAAAGAACAACAATCAATACATAACCCACTATCCTGTGCACCCGTGGAAAGAAGGCATAGAGTATGTGCCCACCATCAAGTTGACCAACAGGAAGAAGGTTTAAGCCTGTAACAAAAAATCCCAGCCATCCTGCAAAGGCAACAGGGTGCAGCAAAACATCCATACCCTGAGGAATGGATTTGAAGAAAAAATGGGAAATGAATGAAAAAATAAGGGGGTTTCCAATCCTTAATGCACCTTCGGGGATTTCAACCACAGTGGAGAGTTTGAGCCCGATGATTGCAGCAAATATTGATAGAACGAACCCCGTTATTGGGCCTGCCGCCCCAATATCCACGAGTGCCTTCCTGTCCGGTATTGGTGAACGGAGGCTTATAACAGCACCGAATGTCCCAATGAATGATGGTGCTGGTATAAAATAAGGAAGGGTGGCAACAACCCCATGCCTCTTTGCAGCAAAGTAATGCCCAAGTTCATGGGAACCGAGAATCACCATAATGGTGATGGCGAAAGGAAACCCATGGATAAGATTACCAAAATGCAATGGATTCAATCCCCTCTGAAGTGTCCCCGCAATTACAGTCGTGGCAAAAGTAATAATAAGAAGTGCAACATTCAATTTTATGTTTGTCTTCTTCCCCTCTGGTTTGAACACAAATCTAACCGAAACAAGGTTATCCTCCCCTGTGATAAATGCATAAAGCCCATTCTCTTCAGCAAGTTTAAATACCCTTTTTTTGAACTCCTCATGGTCAACCAATGGATAACCTGACCATACAAAGGAGAACTCCCTGTCATAGGACTCAACAATATTCATAACCTCTGAGAGTTCCCTTTCTATTATCTGGTGAAGGGCTTCCACTCTCTATCCTCCGTTATAAATTGAGTTACAAGGGAAGATGGTATGTATTCAAAGATGTCTTCCCTGACCTCACAGAAGTTGTTCACCACCTTAAGTTCCTCTGAAACCACATAAACAGGAATCCTGAGATAATTTGCAACAATACACAGAGGCAGACTTCCCTTCCTGTTCACAAACCCATGGGGTGAGATACAATCTGCACCGATAAGAACACAATCGCTCATCCTTAATCCATCCACCATATTCAGGTCTTCAAGAAGAACAGGCTCGGTTATACCCACAACATCCTCCAGCATCCTTTTGCCATCATTTAGTGGATAACCCCTCAATATGTAAACCCTTTCAGGTTTCAATGCCTGTATCCCTATCAAAACGCTCCTGCTCCTTGAAATGGTTGTTATTGCCCTAATCTTACCGATGTTTTCCTTAACCTTTTTACCAAGTCTCTCTGGCAGGTTCTTTATCCCTTCAATCTGTTCATCTATCCAGTTTTTAACATTGTTTTTATCAATATGGGAGAGGTAATGGGCAATATTCAGGAAAACAGCCATATCGGGTCTGATATTTTTTATCTCTGTTACAAACTCTTCGGGATTATCCACATTCCTTAATGCCTCAAGAAGGATGAAGGCGAGTTCAATCCCTCCCCTTTCTCTGTCTTTCTTTATTGACTTTAGAACCTTCTCAATCACATTCTCTCCGGCGCACTCACACCCATAAGGTCAAGCCCTGTTTTCACAAGGTTCTTCACTGCCATGGAAAGAAAGAGCCTTGGAACAACCTTTTCCTTTTCTCCACCAACAATCCTGTATTTTTGATAAAAATTGTGGTAGAGTGAAGATAGTTCCATAAGGAATCTGGGAATCAAATGCAAATCCCTTGATTCTGCAACATCCTCAAGGAATTCAGGGAAGTGGTATATCTCCCTCAATATTTCAATCTCTTCTCCGAGGTTAAGATTTTCAAACCCTTCAGGCGTTAAATCCCTGTAACCTTCATTCTCTGCATGGTCAAGGAGTGAGCAAATCCTTGCGTGGCTGTACTGAACATAATAAACAGGGTTCTCTGTTGTTTGCTTCTTTGCAAGTTCAATGTCAAATTCAAGTGGTGAAGATGCCTTTATCATAAGCATGAAGAACCTTACAGGGTCAACACCAACCTCGTCAATCAACTCATCCATTGTAACAAACTCCCCTGCCCTCTTTGACATCTTCAATAGTTTTCCTTCTTTCAGGAGATGTACCCACTGGATGATTATCAATTCTACCTTTTCCCCTAAATAACCCAGGTCTGTGAGTGCCCTTTTCAGATCTGGAACATGTGCAATGTGGTCAGGCCCAAGAAGGTCAATCACCAGGTCAAATCCCCTTTCAAACTTGTATGTATGATACGCAATATCAGGAACAATGTAAGTAAATTCTCCATCAGACTTCACCAGAACCCTATCCCTCTCCCCCCTGTACCACAGGGCATTATCCCTCTCAAAGGTTTTACCCGCCTTCTTCAGTCCATCAATAACCATCTCTATCCGCCCACTTTCCCTTATCCATTTTTCGCTCACAAACCTGTCAAATTCAACCCTGAATCTTTTAAGGGTTTCCTTCTGCATATTAAGGATATAATCCACGGAAAAATCTTTTAATTCATCAAATTCTTTCATATCCGTTTCAACTGCTGACCTTGCAATATCCCTTATATACTCTCCATGATAACCATCCTCAGGGATTGAATACTCCTCCCCTTTAATCTCCTTTATCCTTGCATCAACAGAAAGGGCAAGGTTATCAATCTGTTTCCCTGCATCATT
>JAGGTX010000019.1 GCA_021163525.1 Caldifarciminota bacterium | reverse complement strand
AACTCAACCTTTAAGGTTGCTTCCTCAAGTGGGACTGATTATGCAGAACTTATTTTCCAGGAGGTTTATGATGCAAATGGAGACTCTTCATGGGATTTAAGGAAGTCCTTCCTGTTGAAAGAGGATAAAAATTACCTTGTTTGTGCATACAATTCTGGATTTACCAACTGGACAAAGTCCATGGTTGTTCCTGATGCCTGGGATGTGCTCCTGAGAGGTCATCCAGTTGAGTTTATATGGGGTGTCAGTGATTCAGGATGGATGTATGGTGGATACAGGGATACCTTTACAGATGTTAAGGCAGTTTATTTATGGGGTTCTGGTGAAGGACTTACATACAATGAATTTGGGAGTTCCTCCTCCGGTGCTGAGATGATGGAGATAGGTGGTTTATATGGGAATTACAGGTTTTACTTTTATGCAGGAAAGGGCAGTCCAGAGGTGGATACCTCAGGCCCGGGAGACCTTGAGGGACCCATAATATATTCAACGGGGTTTTCTCCTGAGAAATCCATTCTTCCTGATGATTCGGTTGTTGTTGAAACCCATGTTGTTGACCCCTCAGGTGTCTCCAGTGTTTATATTCATCTTGGCATAAATGGAGGCTGGGGTGATTCTTTGATGGAAAGGGATTCTACTGATTCAACACTGTTCAGATACACAATTCCACCCCAGGCATATGGAACTTTTGTTGAATTTGATATACATGCCTATGATAGGCTGGGTCATGATAGATGGGATAACAACAATGGTGAAAATTACTCTTACAGGGTTGGTGTTGTTCAGTTTGAGATGGATGGAATTCTGGATAGGGTGGCCATCCTTCTGGCTGAAAACCCTGATATGCATCTGTGGTACTATTTTTATGAGGATTCAATGAAACTGTATCTTGCAACAGAGGCAGCAGGTGACGACCCCAATGATTATTTCAGGAACGACCACTTTATATTTGTTTCTGCTTCACCTGATACCATGATACCTGCACCATGGTCTAAATCAGGGCTTGTTGGAAGGTATGATTACTTCCTTGCGGATGAGAATGACAATGATTATTCAGCCTGGTATGATAGTTCACAGGATACAATTTCAATGCCACATGCAACAGGGGAGGTGCTTGAAGGAATACTTGATTTAAGAACACTCTTTGACACAATACCAGAAACATTGTGGATTGCGGTTGGAACATATGAGACATGGGATGGAGGGACACTCCAGTGGCAGGTTCCAATGCCATGTGCGAGTGATGGGGATATGCAATCTGACGAGTTCGCACCGATTTCACTGACAGGTATTGAAGAAGAAAGGGAAGAATATGGTAACATTATCGTTGATGAGGTATTGAGGGTTTTCATTGGTTTGAACAACTCAAGATGGGATATAGTTGACTGTCTTGGAAGGAGGGTAATGCATGGGGAGTTTCAAACATCAGGAAGGAAGGAGATAAGGCTTTCATTACCTTCTGGTGTATATTTCTTTATGCTCAATAACAGGGTTGAAAAGAGGTTGATTGTTATTCAGTAGTTTTACCTGAAAGATAGTTGTTTACAATCTCCCTGATTGTTGGATTTCTCTCCTTTCTTAATTCTTTGAAGAATTTTCTGACCTCGTCCTCTTTTATGAGGGATAGAATCTCTGTTGCCTTAACCCTTATCTGTTCAGGGTACTTGAATGTTATTAGACCCCTGTCAGTGATGAGTTTCTGTAGACTCTTTATGCTCCTGGTATCTGGCACCTCTTTCAGCACATCAAGGATAAGTGAAACAATATTGTTTTCCATCAGTTGAGAGAATCTTGGAGAGAATATTCTCTGGAGGAGTTTTGGTATAACCTTGTGGGAGGAGATTTTTTTGAGGATGTTGATTGCTTCTATTGCAATTTCATATCTTTTATCAAATATGAAGGGCGCAATGAAATCAACCTCTTTTGACCCCCCAATGTGGTATATTGCCCTTAATGCCTCCAGCCTCACTCTGTAGTCCTCATCATCAATCATCTCTTTGACCCTTGGAAGTATATCCTTTGTTCCACACCTGCCAAGTATAAGCACTGCATTCCTTCTCACATACCAGTTTTCGTCTTCAAGATACTTTGATACTGCTGGTATTGCCCTGTCCCTTAAAGAGATGATGAGTTCCATAAGCCTCAACCTGACATTCTTGTCCTCGGTCTCTATAAGTAGTTCCATGATTGTTTCTGCTGCATTGAATGTCATTTTATTCACTGCTTCAACCAGTTTTTCTATTGGATAGTCCTCCCATAGCAGTGAGAGAATCAGGTTCAGGCCAGGTAGATTGTCAATATTTGCAAGGGCTTCAATAACGGCATCTCTTTTTTCCTCCTTGTTTATCTCTTCTGCAAGTATATTGATGATACTCCTGGGCATATCCTCTATGTTTTTTTCAAAACAGAGTTTGTAAACATCTGCAAGCCCATTAACAAGGATGGAATAGACCTCAGGGTCTGTTTCCTCCTTTACATGGTCAAGAAGAATACTGAAGGTTCTCTTTGCTATTCTTGGTTTGTCTTCAGTTATGGCATCTGTTAAGAATCTGTAAAGGGTTTCAACCCCGTTTTTTCTTGCTTCAATTGAATCTGATTTAAGGGATTCAGCAATGTTTTCAATCAGGTTTGAAACTTCATGCACATCAAGTGATTCCTTGAGCCTCTGCTTAAGCCTTTCATAAAGCATCTTATTGGTAACTATCAGATGGTCCTGCTTCCTTGCCTCTTCCATAATGATGGCACTCATATCAAAGTCTTCACCTGAGCCAACACCTACTCCTCCGCTGCCTGTGCCAGTTCCTCCAATACCTCCACCAGGGCCAGAACCATAGGTTTTCTGTCTTATCAATTGAAGCATCTTCTGAACCCTTATCCTGGGAAGATGCTTTGCAACATCTTTGATAAACTCCTTATCCCCCTCAAAGGCCCTTGATGTGAGGAGTTCAACAAGGTCAAGGTCTGAGAGGGAATTCAGTATCCTCCTTGCTGTTTCTGCCATTTCTTCAATCTTTGTTATCTTTTCCACAACCCTTTCCCTGAGTTTTGGTGTGAGTGATAGAAGGATACGCGAGAATACAAGGGATTCCTCCTCAGAGTCTGAACCATACCTGTGAAGGAGATATTCCCCAACGAGGTTCATTCCAGCAACAACCCTGTCAATTGCAGTCTTGTCCAGTTTTTTAATGCCAAATGCCTCAAGGATATGTCTTCCAGTTGCTTCCCCCTTTATGATACCATCAACAAGCCCCTTAACCTTTTCCTTACTTAAGCCCTCGCCCTCACCACCGCCTTCTCCATCACCGAAACCTGTTCCTTCTTCTTCACCCCCTCCAAGTAACATAAGTGACTCCGTGTCTATTTCTGCAAATGAAGTCTCAGCTGCACTTATCTGAACCTTCACCACATTAAAAAATACTGTATTAACCCCAAGTTCTATGAGCAGGTCATTGGGATTTGAATATTCCCTGAAGTTTGCAGGTGGTTTTACACCTATCCTGAGGAGGGAGTGGATGTCTGAGTCATTTGTGGCGGTTGATATGGTTATACTCTCAACCCCGAGCCTCTTGAATCTCTTCAACACACTTCCCACGACTGGTGCTACGGAACTTTCTATCTTGAAATCTTCAACAATGATTGTGTTTTCAAGGAAGACCAGAGAGATGTTGTCCTTGTAGCGTGATATACTCTGAAGCACGGAGAGAATATCCTTAACCCTTCCCTTTACCACGGGATGACCTTCAGGATAGCTGGCAACGGCATTAAGCCCAAGGCCTATCCTTTTTATGAAGTCAACAACTAATTCTTCATCCATTCTCTATGTAAGTATAACCTGAAATATCCTCTTTTTCAAGAGGTTTAAACCTGTAATTGTTTTTTAGTGCGTTAAATGCATTCCTGCCCACTGTAATGCCATCAACATCGGATAACTTTTCAAGTTTTGATGCAAAGAAGACCGTATCACCATAGATAATGAGGGAGTAGGGGTTCTCCCTGTCCATACCAATTGTAACAGAACCACATTCAAGCCCCATCCTTATGTGGATTTTCTTCACAGTGTTGTTTGACACAGGGTTGAAATTGTACTCATTCAAAAATTTTAGTATTTCAATCCCGGAGTCAAAGGCATTAACAACGGAATCTTTATTATAAAGAGGGAAGCCAAAAACAGCCATAAATTCATCACCTATAATCCTGTTGATAAAACCACCCCTTTCTGAGACGATCTCCCTCACCCTGGAGAAAAAGACATCCAGAATATTTGTGATGAATTCAGGGTCAAGTGATTCACTCAGGGATGTGAAGCCAACAACATCACCGAAGAGAACGCAGAGATGATTTATCCTTGTGAATGTCTCATCAGGGTTGTAAAGGATTGCCCCACAATTTTTGCAGAGTATCGCAGAGTCGTCATTATCTGTTTGACAGTTCCTGCACTTTTTCAAGTAACCTCCTCACATAACCCTGCTTATAAAAGCTGTTCTTCAGTTTCTGGTTCAGTTGATTTGCAAGATGGTTTGCCATGTTCAGTGCCTTTGCATAATTTTCAATGGCAGTTTCAGGATGCCCTGATAGTTCATTAATCAACCCTATTGTGCTCAGTGCATGAAGAACAAGGGGTGGGCTCTGCAGTTCTCTTGCCCTTTTCAGTGCATGCTCTGCTTCCTTAGCAGACCTGTGGATAAGGGAGGATAGTATCATTGTTGAGACCTGAAGGAAATGGTTCTTCAGTATCTCTCCGATTCCTTTTGCCTCATTTATGTAGATTTCTGCACTACCATATTTTTTCTTTTTGAAATAGTATTTGGAGATATACAGTGCAGAAACCTGTTTTCCCATAAGGTCACCTATTGCATCAGCAGATTCAAGTGCATGATACAGTGTTTTATAAGCCATTTCAGGTTCTGTATGGAGTTGGACACCACCCAGAAAGGCACTGGACTGTGTTTCAAGGAACTTATCCCCTGTCTTCCTGGAAAGGTCAAATGCATGTTCAAGGGATGAGCATGCATTGTCATAACTGCCTACGCTCTCGTAAACCCTTCCCAGTAGCGTATGGATTCTTGCAAGGTCCGTGAGTTCACTGGATTTTTTGAGTGCCAGTTCAAGGAGTTCAATGGATTTCTTAAAGTTTCCAGAATAGTAGTGCATTTCAGCCATGTGTGTGAGGAGGTCTATCATTCCCTGAGTGTAAACCTTCAGTGTGTTGTAACCGAGATTGAAGTTTATCAGGGCAGAAGCAAAGTCACCCTTCAATGAATAGAGATTCCCCATCTCAAAATACGCACTTGCCAGGAGTGTGTTAAGGTCAAAGGATTGAGCAAGTCCCATTGCCTCCTTGAAAATGGCCTCTGCTGTTTTTATATCACCCTTCTTCACATAAACCTTTCCAAGGTTCTCAAGCGTTTCTATCTCCTTTGCCTTGTTGAGGGATGCCCTGTAATCATCAATTGCAAGGTTATAGTAATTTTCAGCCTCTTCAAACTTTGCAATCCTGTTAAGAACCTCTGCCATTTCAAAGTAGAGTTCAGGTCTTTTGTCCATTTCAATTCCATGCTGATTTATGAGTTCAAGGGCATCCATGTACAGTTCTATTGCATGCTCATTGAGATAGGACTCTTTTGCTCTCCTTGCTGCAAGTATGGTGTAGTATAGACCCTTTTTAAGTTCATCTGCTTCAATGTAGTGGAATGCAATGGTTTCAGCGAATTGCTCAAGTCTATCCCTGTAGAGTTCCTCAAACATGGAGCCAACAATTCCATGATACTGTTTTCTGTCACTATAAAGGATGCTTCTGTATGCAATTTCCTGAATGAGTGAGTGCGTAAATCTTATATATTCCTCTTCCTCCTTCAGGATTCCAGTATCTTCCAGCCGCTTCAGATAGATGATAGCCCTGTTTCCCATAATCCTGAGGAATGGTTCCCTGGGGAAAGAGTTTCCCATGATTGATGCAAGATAAAGTGGAGATTTTAATTCAGGTGGAAGCGTATCAATCCTCTCCATGGTAACATTATATACAGATGATATCAATTCTTCCTTTGTAATCTCAATGTCAGGGTTTGCCATTTTATATCTTATAAGTTCTTCTATGAAGAATGGATTTCCCTCGGTGATTTCAAGTATTTTCTTTATCTCCCTCTCATCAAACAACTTAGAGGATTTAATTATCTCTTTTGCCTCTTCAGGGGAGAGCCCTTCAAGGTGAATGAGAAGGCCATCTTTTTCCAGAAATTCATTCCCTGCTGGGAGGGAGACAAAGATAAATAAAGCTGGAACCTTTGCATCCTCAACTACCCTTTTCAGCAGGAGTAGAGAGGTTTTGTCCACCATCTGGAAATCATCAAATACAAATATCACACCATTGTTCTGGTTTGCTATTTTTTTTAAAAGGATTATGAAGAGGTGCGTAAATCTCTGCATTTTTTGATATGGTGATACATGGAGGAGTTTTATCTCTGCACTTTTCACAGAGAAAAACCACTGGAATATCTCAGCCTCTTCTTCAAGAATACCACCAAACTTTGAGAGAACCCTGTTGATGTTTGTTTTTATAATGGAGTCCTGTTCAAATCCCTTTATCTTAAAAATGGTTTTTAACAATTTTCTTATGGGTTTGAATTGTGCTGTTACTGTTCTTGAATGGCATGAAGTATAGTACACAGGGATGCCTGCACTCTTGATAAATTCATTCACAAGGGTTGTTTTACCAATACCATGCTCCCCTATGATCGAAACCTTTCTAACCCGTCTGTCATTTATGTAGTTTTTAAGGGTAAGTTTTAGAAGGTTCAATTCCTTTTTCCTTCCAACAAAAGCAAATTCGTAGGGTTGTTTCCCTTCTTTCTTTTCTGCCCTTGAGAGGAGTTCAAAGATTTCAACCGGTTTCTCCAGCCCCTTCACCTTCACAGAACCATGGATTTTATGTTTGAACCCTGTCAATTCATATGGCTCAAAACCAGAAAAGAGTATTTCTCCATCATTTGCAATTGATACAATCCTTGAGGCAAGATTGACCGAATTTCCCATAACAGTTACCGCATTGTTCAATCCACTTATCTCTCCATAGTAAGTTAGCCCTTTTGTAATACCCACCCTTACACCTATCACTGTATCCATCCCCTCTGATAGTTCCTTTTTCCACTTTT
>JAGGTX010000039.1 GCA_021163525.1 Caldifarciminota bacterium | reverse complement strand
CCCCGGGTTTCTCAATCAAAACAGGGTCTGTTTTTATCTTTTTTAATACAACCCCCCACTTTTCTGTTATTGAGACAACATGGGATTTCATCTCCACCCTGCCGGGGAATGACTTTATCTGGTTTCTCCTGATTTCCAGTTCTCTCCCTGACATTTCAAGGAGTTTCCTGAGGAATATAAACCTCATTGCATCGGGGAGTTTAAGAAAGGTGGAGGGATTGAATTCAAGGTGTGTTGGATATATCTTCAAGCCCCTTATACTTATTAACTGGTTGAGTGCATCCTCAATATCCTGTAAGTTTTCAATGCTTCTCACAATGCCTGAAAGCCCTATGGGAGAAATCTCCTCAATCTCTGGAATGAGTATATGCCTTATTTTGTTTCTTAGAAAGTCAAGTTTCATGTTTGTCGGGTCAGTATAGTAATCTATATCCCTCTTTTCAAGGAAACAGATAATCTCTGAACGCCTCAATCCAAGGAGGGGTCTTACAAAGGGTTTATCAACGGGTTTCATTGATTTAAGCCCGAAACCGCTTCCCCTGAATAGCCTTATAAGGAAGTTCTCTATGTTGTCGTCAAGCGTATGTCCGGTTGCTATGGCTGTGAATCCATTTTTATATTCCTCCATAAGTAATTTTTTCCTGATTTCCCTTGCCCCCTCTTCAATACCCATACCTGTTTTCTCAACAAATGCCTTCACATCAAATGATTTCTTTATAAGTGGTATTTTGAATGTTTTTGAAAAATTGTCAACATGTTTCTCTTCAAGGTGACTGTCCTCCCTGAGCATGTGATTAAGATAAAACAGGGTGATGTTATACCCCAGTTCACTGAGTGCAATGGCAAGGAATGTTGAATCAGGCCCTCCAGAGAAGGATAAAAGGATTCTGTCCCTCTTTGTGAACATCTTGTGGGATTGGATAAACTTTTGAACCCTATCAATCAGATTCAATCTTCCTCCATCTTCTTCAGTTTGTACAGGATTTCAAGTGCCTGTCTCGGGGTTACTGAATCAGGGTCAATCTTCTTCAATTCCTCCCTCAATTTATCCTCCCTCTTCTCCCTGAATAGTGGAAGGTGACAATACCTGGGTGGATGATGCCTCACCACCCTGTCGTCCTTTTCAAGGTCGTGGAGTATCTCACCTGCCCTGTGAATAACCTTATCTGGAAGCCCTGCAAGTTTTGCAACCTCTATACCATAACTCCTGTCCGCCTTTCCCTTCTTCACCTTTCTCAGGAAAAGGATACCATTTTCCGTTTCTTTCACATCAACCGTGTAGTTCACTATTGTGTTATAGTACTGTTCAAGGTCTGTTAACTCATGATAGTGTGTTGCAAACAGGACCATTGGTGGAGGGTTCATTGCTGCAAGGTATTCAACAACTGCCCATGCAATGGCAAGCCCATCATAGGTGCTTGTCCCCCTACCGATCTCATCAAGGATAACAAGGCTTCGTGATGATACATTCTGGAGAATGATGGCAGTTTCATTCATCTCCGCAAGGAATGTTGATACACCCCTTGCAAGGTCATCAGAGGCACCTATTCTTGTGAATATTCTGTCCCTCACTCCAATCCTTGCCTCATCCGCAGGGACAAAGGAACCAATCTGTGCAAGAAGTGTGATAAGTGCAACCTGCCTCAGGTATGTGGATTTTCCCGACATGTTTGGGCCTGTGATGATGTGTATCCTTTCTTCCTGGTTGATATCCGTATCATTGGGAATGAATTCACCAGAGGGAAGGATTGTTTCAACAACAGGATGTCTTCCTCCCTTAATCTCTATTGTATCACCATCATAAACATATGGTTTTGAGTATCCCTTTTCAAGGCCAAGGTATGCGAGTGATGAAAACAGGTCTATGCTGGTTATCTCTTCAGCAACCCTCTGGAGGTGGGGGATGTGTTTCTTGAGGTACTCACGAAGAGCGGTAAATATGTCATATTCTATCCCCTTAATCCTCTCCTCTGCACCAAGTATCTTTGATTCAAACTCCTTCAGTTCCTCTGTAATGAACCTTTCAGAGTTTGTGAGGGTCTGCTTCCTTATATAGTCATCTGGAACATATTTAAGGTTTGGTTTTGTGACCTCAATATAATATCCAAATACATTGTTGAACCCAACCTTAAGTGAGGATATACCTGTTCTTTCCCTCTCTTTTTTCTCGTACTCTATCAGATACCTTTTCCCATCCCTGCTTATGCTCCTCAATTCATCCAGTTCTTCATTCACTCCATCCTTTATGATGCCTCCATCTGTATATGTGGCTGGTGGGTCTTCAACAATGGTGTTATCAATTTTCTCCACCAGTTCCATATCAGGCTTTTCCTCTACAAGGCATTTTAGTACATCACTGCCTGAATCATCTATCAGCCTGAAGATGTCATAAACAGCCCTTAGTGTTGTTGATAGGGCCTTTAAGTCCCTTGGGGTTGCCCTTCCCGTTGCAATCCTGCCAGAAATCCTTTCAATGTCAGATACTTCCTTTAGTTTCTCCCTCACATTCTCAACAAGGCGTGGGTTACTGAAGAATGCCTCAACAATCTCTATCCTTTCCCTTATCTTCTCTATTGATTTAAGTGGATAAAGAATGTTGTTTTTGAGCCTTCTCCCACCCATTGATGTAACTGTTCTGTCAATGGTGTGGAGAAGGGAACCCTCATAATCTCCATTCACCCGTCTTATGAGTTCAAGGTTTCTGATTGTTGCAGTGTCAAGATACATGTATTTTTCAGGAAGGAAGCGTTTAATGGTTCTTATGTGAAATAGGTCTGTTTTCTGGGTATCCCTCAGATACCAGAGGAGTGCACCACTCACAGAAGCGAGGGAGGGTTTATCAAGCCCAAGAGGATCAAGTGTCTGAACATTGAAGTGGGACTTTAATTCCTCTGATGCAAAGTCAGGGTCAAAAATCTCTGGTGGTAGGGGTGTCTGGACAACCTCTGTATCTATTTTTTCGCCATATGGAATGAGAATCTCTGACGGTTCCAGCCTGGAAATCATGGATTTCAGATTGTCCGTGAATCCAGCCTGAAACTCTCCAGTTGATACATCTGAAAATGCAACAGCCCAACTTTCGCCATCCCTTAAAACAGACATTATGAATATATTCCTTTTCCCTTCAAGCAGAGATGGTCTTAAAACTGTTCCAGGTGTGATGACCTCAACAACATCCCTTTTAACAACGGCCTTTCCCTTCTGGGGTTCTTCAAGTTGCTCACAAACTGCCACCCTGTATCCAGCACGGACAAGTTTTGCTATGTAACCATCTGCTGCCTTAACAGGAACACCTGCAAGTGGTATTCTGTTGTTCTTTCCATGGGGTCTTGAGGTGAGGGTTATATTGAGAACCTTTGATGTTGTTTTTGCATCCTCATAAAATGTTTCGTAGAAATCACCAACCCTGAACAACAGGATTGCATCCCTGAACTTTGATTTTATCTCTCTGTACTGTTTTAATAGAGGAGTGAGTGCGGGCATTTACCTCGGGAATCTGGTTATAAATCCTTCAAACCCTTTGTTTTTCAATTCTTTGAGAACATCCTTTGCCTCATCCCTTGTGCTGAATCCACCCACATAAACCTTTATAAGGGTTGGCGATTTTTTTATGAATGCATCGTATCCAAGCAGTTTAAGCCTCTGATACATGTTTTCAGCCCATCTCATATCCTTGAACGCACCCATCTGGATTGTGTATTTCCCCTTTGGTGTGGTCTTTGTCTGTTTACGCTTTTTAATCTGTTCGGCAAGTTTCTTCTCTCCGAGTATCCTGTAACATTTCCATGCCCAGTAACAGGCCCTTTCATAAAGGGGTGATTTTTCACCCTTTTTTATGATGTTTTTGAAGGTGGTTGCCGCCTGTCTGTAGTCCTTCTGTATGTAATAAAACATTGCAATCCTGAAAAGGGAACTATCTGCCTGGGGTGTATCAGGATACTTAACAGCAATATCCCTGTATATCTTTATTGCCTTCAGGGGTTCTGTTATCTGGATTGCCCTGTAGTAGAGTGATTCAGCAGGGGTTTTAAAGGCAGTTTTAACAGGAAGGCATGTTGAGAAAAGCAGCAGTGTTATCATCGGAAATCCCTCCTTTTGCTTTCAGTCTGGACATACCATTCCACGGTTACGGTGGCAGAATCTCCATTATAGGTAAGGTCAAGAAGTAGAAGTTTACCGTAGTGGAGTGAGTCAGGTCTTACAAAGTAGTACCTACCATAATCAAGTTCAACTGAACCTGTTCTGTATACTCCACCTGTATCAGGGGGTGCAGTGTCAAGGTCTATGGTGGTCATGTATATCCCATAGGGAGCAGATATTTCAACACCATAAGAGAAGTTTGTTAACTCAACATATCCATAATAAGTTATGCCTTCATAAAACCACAGTTTTTCACTTTCAAGATGGTCCAGCACCACCGTTCCTGTTCCTGTTATTGTTCCCTTTGATAGGGGAGGGGATAGTGTGTCACACCCTGACAAAACTATCAACAGTAAGACAGTTAGGGCACTTCCAGTCAAAAACCTCTGTTTCATATCCGCACTCCCTGCACTTGTACTTCTGGGTTGATTTACAGGCTCTTATAAGCATTGGGGTGAGTTCCTTTATCCTTTCAATGTCTGTTTCAGCATATACAGTGAGTTTAAGGTGGAGTGTGTCTGGATGGTTATCAGGCAGGTTGAGATTTGTTATAAGGTCAAGTGCCTTATTTTTATCACCCTTTTTGAGGAGGAAGTCCACATAATGGTTTATTGCAGTTATGTTCATGGGGTCCTTCTCTATGATGTCCCTGTAAACCGATTCAATCTCGCTGAATCTGCCCCTATCAAACATGAGTTTTTCAAGCACATCAAGCCCTGAGTCTGAATATGAGGGATACTCCTTGAGAACATCTATAAGTTCCTTTATACCAGAATTTATATCCTCCTTCTCAAGCAAATAGAATGCATTTGCAAGTTTTGCAAGGGGAATCTTTGCCTTCAATCCCTGGCGTATGTAGTGATATGCCTTATCAGGGTCTTTTTTCAGGAGTTTCATCCCCGCATAGACCCCGTAGGAATATAGTTTTTTTCTGTCAGTGAATATGTTTCTTGCTGTCTCGTATGCCTTTTCCCATTCTTCCTGCATCTCAAACAACCAGAGCAGTTTCCTTGCCGTCTCCTGTGATTCGTCTCCCTCATGCATTGATTTAATGAGAACCTTTGTTGCCTCCCCGTACTTTTTCATTACAATGTAGTCCTCCGCAAGGCTCTTCAGGACCCTTATTTTCTTATCCCGTGGTATGAGTGGTTTTACAGAGAGGTTTCTGTGTATCATTATTGCAGAGTTTGCCTTCCCCATTTCCCTCAATATATCACCGACTCTTAGATATGCGTCAATATTCTCGGGGTCTTCCTTCCATGCCCTGTTCAGGTATTCAATAGCCTTTTCTCTGTCTCCATCAGAAAGTAATTCAAGCCCCTTTATGTAATTCTTTGGCAATTTTTTAGGTGTTCCCCTGTATCTTCCAAATGTAATAAGCAGAAGGGCAAGGAATAGTACGGAGAGGATGATGATAAAATAAATCATTCCTCCTCCTCAGATGTTTCCTCTGTTTTCAGTATCTCTGGCTCTTCGGTAAGGGGTAGGTTCCTTAATGCCTTGAGTTCCTCTGCAAGTTTCTTCTTCTCCTTCTCGCAGTTCCATAGGTTGTGCCTCAACCTGATTTCGTTTATCCCTGCCACTATGATGGTTATAAAAACACCAAGTGCAAGGCACTCAATCATAACAAGTGTCAGGGGAACCTGTGTAAAGTGCCATTTGAGAACAGAGACATCAACCACTGTTCCTCCGTTCTGTATTCCTATGGTGATAAAAATAATGCCAAAGATTGCGGTGAGTATGATTATAACAAATCCCATTACTCCTCCTTATCTTT
>JAGGTX010000194.1 GCA_021163525.1 Caldifarciminota bacterium | reverse complement strand
CCACTTCCCCGTCTCATAGGAACCAACTGCCTCATCCTTTGAGACCTCATCCCCTTCCATTGGAAGTTCAATGAAACTCAATTCACCAGCAAGTTTCTGGGAAAAGTCGTCCATACCAACAATTGCGGTGTCTCCATCAACCTTGACCCACATATGTTCCTTGTGGAAATAAAGGTCATCAGGAATAAGATATCCTTCATACTCAGCCATGTTACCTCCTTTTTTTCATTTTTTCAAATCATAGAGAAAGATTTCTCAATGTCAATAGAGATTCTCATTTCACAATAAAAAACTTTTTTATTACTGAAGGTTCAGATGAAATTTTCAGGAAGTAGAGCCCTGGAGGGAGAAAATCCAGTTCCAGAACCTTTCTCTTCTGCTTTTCAACAATTGCTGTCTGAAGAACCCTTCCTGTTATATCAATTATCTGAATGGGCAACTCTTTTTCTGTACCATTCATAATAACAACCCTATTTATACCGATGGAGAAACTGACAGTAAAGGGGGTTTCTGTTTTTATTGTGATGGATTTTGAGAAGACCTTTTCTGTTCCAAAGTTACCTGATATTCTTAAAACATGGAATCCTTGAGACAGCTTCCCTCTCCACATCCTGGAGTACCCAGCCAGGGTTTCAATTGTCTTCCATTCTCCATTTTTTCTTTCCTGTACAGCGAATGATAATGGGTCATTTTCTGATTCCCAGAAGAGGGTCACCACATTTCCTGAAACAATTGCTGAAAGATTTATCCTCATTGCAAACAATGCTGATATAAAATCTGATTGGGCGCGGGGTGATATTTCATAATCAGAATTATAAGGGGTGGATGTGTCATACTGCCTGAGAATGCCCTGAATATGCTGATTCGTTATCCAATCAGGTCCCCAACCATCTATGTCCGTATCACTGTCTATCCATATATGGCCTGAATCCCCATTGATGTCAACGATTGTATCAAGCGTGTTCTGACCGGATGGCCAGGGTGATGAAAAGGCCGTATCCACATTCAGTATAAAGACAAGTTTGCCCTCGTATGCCTCACCCATCTGGGATACACTGATGGTCTCTGGTGGAGGAACTGTTCCTGTACCGAGTTTTGTTATCCATTGACCCACATAATCAAGTTCTGTCTCTCCAGCAAAACTTGTTATGGTTCCAATAACCTTAAGGGATTCTCCCTGATGTATTGACTGAATATATGTTGGTCCATCGTGGTGGCATGCAATCCCTGATGTGGTGTCCTGTATGTAAAAATGTAAGTAAGTTTTTGCAAAGGTACTCTCACCTGCTGTAACTACACCATGAACAATCGCCTCATATCCTCCATATACGGGTTTTCCATCTGTATCATTCACCCTAAGGTCAATTATATCCATTCTTCCCCAGAAAAATCCCCTTGAGGTATCGGAAAAACTCTCCCTGCCTCCATTGTCAACCGCCCTTATGAAGAAGGAGTCAAGCCTGACACCCCTATTCTGTCCATTGAGCACACACCTGAAGGTGTCACCACTTTCCTCTTCCATCTGAACAGAATCAAATCCTGCTGAACTTAACCAGCAGTAAAACATGACTGTGTCAACACTTCCATTGTCTGTTATCACTGCATGGAAGGTATCAGGTTGCAACGCCTCAGGAACATATGGTGTCCTCCATATCCTTCCAATTGAGGGTGGTGGGTCATAAACACTATTTCCCTCTCCTGGTGTTCCATAGGTTTCATTGGATGCAAGCCAGTTTGCTCCATTTGTATTGTCGTAAGAAGGGTCAATGAGTTCAGCACTTGGTCCTGAGCCATCCGCCTGTGTTGGCCATGGGCTTGAGTCATCATAGGGAACACTATCAACAAGTGTAGAGCCTGAATTTCTCAACCATATCACATCACCACCATTGGAGAGCCTGACAGCAGTCATATTCCCGATTACCTGGTCATTCCCATTCAAAATATCATCCTGATACTCACTGACTGATTGGAGGGAATCCATGTTTTTTGTTATAATGAGGTATTCTGCTGGAGGAAGTTCAATAGCCGGTATTATGAATGAACCATCATTATCCAACAAAAGCCACCTTGTTAAATTGACCGTATCAGAACTGGGATTGTAAATTTCAAGCCACTCAAAGTAGTTGTCATCACCAAGGGATGTGGATGGATTATACATAATCTCATTTATTACAACCCCTGAATCTTCATGGGAAGGCATGCTGAAAACCGCCCTGTCAACAAAGATTACAGCATCACCATCCCAGGAACCTGAAACATCATAGAATCTGATCTGGGCTACTGCAGAATCAGCACCTGATGGCGGTCTCAAAGTATCCGTGGTTAGAACCTGCCAGTATGGTTTATCAACCGAGTAACTCTCATAATCTCCTGATATTAAAGAACCACTTCCATACCAGAGCACACAAACCCTTGCCCTTCCCGCAGGGTCATTATCAAAAACAAAGAAGGTGAAAACATATAAACTATCTTCATTGATTGAAGGAACAGCATTGCTCAACCTCTGGGTTGTGGTGGAGTTAAAATAAATTCTGCAGGAGGAACCTCCATGAAAAACAGTATCTGTATCTTCAGTCATGGTTATG
>JAGGTX010000150.1 GCA_021163525.1 Caldifarciminota bacterium | reverse complement strand
CTTTCATCCAGAAAACTTGTGTTTTCTGGACGGTATGGGGTATTAGCTACGGTTTCCCGTAGTTATCCCCCGCTTCAGGACAGGTTACTCACGTGTTACTCACCCGTTCGCCGCTAACCCCTTATCCATCAGGTATTGCTACCATCAGGATAAGAAGGTCCGCACGACTTGCATGGCTAAGACACACCACCAGCGTTAGTCCTGAGCCAGGATCAAACCCTCCATGAAAAAAAGGAATTCTATAGGAACCTGTGCACCATTCGGTTGTCAAAGACCATTTTGGCAATAAAAAAATAATAAGTTTAATGATTTTGTCAAGACCTTTTTATCCACAAAAAACTTGATTTTATTTTTTCTTTCCTTATAATAATAAAAACTTTTTATGAAGGACACTTTTGCTGAACTGAAGAAACATATTGAGAAGAAAGGGTCCTGGTATGTTGTTCTTTCAGGCGAGGAATATGCCGTGAAGAACGCCATCCAGTATATCAGGGAGTTATTTAAAGATTACGAGTATCTTCCATTCTTTGTTGAAAATGCAGAGCATATCCCGATGGAACTCAGGTGCCAGAGCATATTTGGAAGGTGTAAACTGCTTGCGATTTTTCATCCAGAAAAATATCCATCAGGTATACGCAAAGAAATACTGGATATTCTGGTGAAGGGAAAGGTTTCAAGGAATATCTTTGTTCTTATTGTTACTGATAAACCGGATATGTTCAGGAAATCAGGGCTTGAGGTCCTCAGGTTCAAGCAGGTATATTCCCGTGAGGTTGATTCCTGGATAAGAAGTTATGTGGAAAAAAGAGGGAAGGTTATTCCTGATGAATCCATCTATATGATAAGACTGATTTTTGGGAACGACAGGCAGGCGATTTCTGGGTTGTTAGATGTGCTGTTGTCTTCCACAGAGAATGTGATAACACCGGAGATGATAAGGTCCCTGAGAAGGAGGGATGGGGCTGTATTTGATATGCTGGAGGCGGTTTTCAGGGGAAATAAGAAGAAGGCAATTGAATCATTCATTGTATCCGGTGCAGAGAACTATGCATATTCACTCCTCCAGAGGGATGCATATATAAGTTTGCTCGTAAACACAAACAGACCAGAGGTCATAAAGAGATTGAATTTAAGAGACTTCGTTCTGAAGAAATACAGGGAGAAAACACAAAAGGGTTTTAACAGATTAAAAGGGATGTTCATTGATTCACTCCACTGGGATTATTCAGTAAAAACTGGTTTGAGGAGCTTTGAAACGGGTATATTGTTTGTTTACAAAACAACACAAGGGGGCTTATATGGGAATGGATGAAGAAATCCTGAATCTTAAAAACCAGATGGCAGACCTCCAGCAAAAACTCAAATTGCTGGAACAGAGGAAAGGAACAGTGAGGGAGAGTGTTTACAACAAGGTGAAATCTGATTATGAGGAAAGGTTGCAGGAGGTTGAAAAACAGCTGAAAGAGAAGGCGTCTGTTATCCAGGAAGAGATAAAAAAGATTGATGATGAGATAAGGGAGATATCCCTGCAAAAGGAGGGCCTTGAGGAACAGTTTGAGGAGATTGACCTGAGGCATGCGATTGGTGAATACACTGATGAGACATACGAGTCAATGACAGCTGAACTGAAGGAAAGGATAAAGGAACTTGAGGACAGGCTGAACCAGTTGAATGGGGACAGGAAGACATTTATTGAGTTGATAGGTGAAGAACAAGGGCCTGTTGAGGTAGCTGAGGTAAAGGCAGAAGAGACAAAGGGTGATGAATTTGAGATTACACTTGAAGAGGTTGAGGAAAAGAAAGAAGAGGCAGTAGAGACACCTGAGGAGGTTCTTCCTGAGGTTCCAGAGGAGGAAAAGATTGCAGAGGAGATATTCACAGGAGAGGAGCCAAGCGCTGAAACTGCGGAAGAGGTTGTTACAGGTGAGGAGTCTGTTCAGCCAGAGGTTGAGGATGATTGGCTTGCAGGTCTTGAAAAGGAACTCGGTGTAAGTGAAGAAGGCGCGGAGGAGGGTTCGTTCATTGTGTGTCCCAAGTGTGGATTCAAGAACAAGCCTGATGCCTGGTACTGTGAGAACTGCGGGGCAGAACTGTCCCACGAGTGACTTGAACAACTAACAGATTGGAGGTGTGTCCATGCTTTGCATTATCTTAACCCTTCTGTCTTTTTCAGAAGGGAAGTGGGTGCCCATCCTTAAAGGATTTCAGGATGTAACAAAGCCTGAAATCGTGTGTTTGAAGTCTGATATATCAGGGGTTGAAATCCAGACAGATGCCTTTGGTTTTGAATGGAGGAATGTGAAGACAGATTTTATGAAACATTCAACAGGTGAAGAGTTTGCACTGCTCACAATCAGGGACTATGCCTACACTGGGGAGATTGGTAAGCCTAAACTCCCTATGGTCACGGGTGTGATAGAAATTCCTTATGGTGCTGATGTTAAGCTTACAATAGTTTCTGCAGATTATAAAGAATTATCACTAAAAGAATTGGGGATTGATAAAAGGATTGTCCCTGCATTTGCCAGTGTTCCCAAGGTGAAGGGTGCTGTTGGTGAATTTGTGCTTGATGAGAAAACCTATTCTTCTGATGCATACTATCCAGTTAAACTGGCGGATGTTTATATTCATGAGGGCAATGCAAGGGGGCACAGGCTTGCCACAGTGGAGTTCTTCCCTGTGCATTACAATCCAGTGAAGGGAACAATAAGGTTTTATACCTCTATAAAGGTTAAAGTAGAATTTATAGGTGGAGACCCTGTTAAGACAGAGAAGGAAATCCAGAGGAATTACTCACCTGCATGGGAGCAATTCATAAAGAGAATGGTGTTGAATTATAAGCCAGCCAAGGATGTTGTTCCACTTCCCATTTATTATGACATCTATTACAGGAGTGGTGCTGAGGCAGTTGCCCGGAAGATGGCTGACTGGAAAACGCAGAAGGGATTTAAGGTGAGGATGTTCAATGTGGATGGGTGGACAGCATCCCAGATAAATGATACCATAAGGCTTCAGTCACCTGTGGCAACATATGTTCTGCTTATTGGGGACCCAAACTCCTCAACAATAGATGTTCCACCTTCTGGAACAGGTGATTCAACAAGCGAGCAGACAGACCTTTACTATGCAGAGATTGATGAATCGGGTTACCTTCCAGACCTTTATATTGGAAGGGTGTCTGCAATGAATGCAGCAGAGGCAGATACAGCTATTACAAAGGCAATAAGGTATGAGCATGCAGATTTTGGTTCTGCTGGATACGACTGGCTGAAAAGGGCCTGCCTGATTGCGGGTTATGATGCTTCATATCAATCAGTAGGAATGGCAACAAATGCATATTGTATGGACAACTGCCTCATTCCCAATGGATACACAGTGGACACCCTTGTGATGGCATCAGGTGAAGAGGAGACAAGGGTTGTCCAGCAGATAAATGCTGGTAGGGCATGGGTGGTCTATACAGCACACGGTTCCGAGACATCCTGGGCAGTGGGTTACTATGGTGATTTCAATGTTAGTGAGTTGAGGTCCCAGACCACGAACCAGGATATGTACTGTTTACCTGTTGGGCATTGCTGTCTCTCTGGTGATTTTGATTATTCCTCTGATTGCTTTGGTGAAACATGGCCGAAGATAGGGAACAGGGGTGGTATCTCTTACTTTGGCTCTGCTCCATCCACATACTGGGATGAGGATGACTTGCTCCAGAAAAGGGAGTTTGATGCAATATACACAGACAGTGTTCCTGGAAGACTCTACGAAGTGGCAAGGTTCTTCCAGTGGGGCCTTTACTGGATTGAGAATAATACATCCACTTCCATGAAGCAGTATTACTTTGAGGCATACCATGTTTTCAATGACCCATCACTTGATTTCTGGACAGACATTCCTGATACAATGGTTGTTACCCATAATCCTGTTGTTGTGCCAGGAACACAGAACTTTACTGTCACTGTAACAGACGAAAATTCAAGCCCACTTGAAAATGCACTTGTCTGTGCATGGATTCCATCAGAGGACCCTGATATACACGAGGTGGGTTACACAGATGCATCAGGAGAGGTTGTCCTCACCATCTCACCTGCAAGTGCAGGAGAAACCATGTATGTGACTGTGACAAAGCATGATTTCTTCCCGGTTTTTGATACAGTGCTTGTGGTTGTCCCATGCACATATACCATAACACCTGAAAGTGTGCAGGTGAATACTCCAACAAATGTAACAGTGACTGTTCAGGATTCCACAAACAATCCCTATCAGAATGTTGAGACCCATATCTTCGGATATGGTGTTGACCTTTACGATACAACGGATGCCACGGGCCAGGCAATTCTGAATGTGGATGCACCATATGGAGAATACCTTACTGTCACGGCCAGGGATGTAAATGAGACCTACTATCTCTTCACAGATTCAATAAAGGTTTATGGCGCCTCTGACCTTACATCATGGAGCATAACTGCAACCTGTGATACCCTGAATGTTACAGATAAACTTGTTCCAGATTTCCCTGGAGTGGTCTCTTCAACAGTGAACCCATCAGGTTATACACTTGACCTTCAGGGAAGTGGTATTGATACATCTGCATCAACCAGTGGTGGGGCACTTGATATTGATGTTGTTCCAACAACAACGGGGAATGTGACCGCTGCTATACTGAAACCAGGATACAATGTTGCAAAACAGGACATACCTGTTGAAAGGGTTAAGGGATTGGTTTCAGGGTTTGTTTACGAGGCAGGTTCAACCACACCCGTGAGTGGTGCTGAAATAAAGGGCTATTCCCATGGTGCAGACACCAGTTCCACTTCACCAGCATTCAGTGTGAACTCATCTGCTGATGGCTCATACAGTGTTCCTGATTCTGTGTATGCTGATTACTATGATGTGTATGTGAAGAAATTCGGTTATGTTCGTCTGGATACAATGATACTGGTGAAGTATGGTAACAACACAAAAAACCTTTACCTCACACCTGCACCCAGTGGCATTGTGTATGGAAGGGTATACGATGGTGGAACAGGGAACGGTATAACTGCGACAATAAGGATATACAGGACTGACAATGATTCACTCTATACCACGGTGTATTCAGATTCCCTCAATAATGGGGATTATTCTGTTACCCTCCCATACTTTGATTACAGGTTCATTGTTACTGCCTATCACTATCAACCCATAACAAGGGTTGTATCAGTTGATACAGATTCTGTTAATGAGGACTTCAAAATGACACCAACTGAGGGAAATATTCTTGTGATAGATGATTATGATGGGAGCAAGGGTGATATATGGCTGGACATAAAGGCAAAGGAGAAGGTGGTCGGTCATAGTATAGAGGTAGATATAAAGGGTGCGAAGCTTGCATCATCAGCGGACAGGTTTTACAGGTGGCTTATAGAGCTGGGTTATAGTGTTGACACGATGAATTCAGCCCAGGCTGTAGGTGCTGACTGGAGCATGTATGATGCTGTGATAGTGAGCAGCGGGAATGACCCTAATCCACTGGAGCAGAGTGGATTGATAGATAAGATAACAGACTGGTTCAATGGTGGTGGCAAGTTGCTGGTGGAGGGAGGAGAGGTAGGTTGGGACTATTATGGTTCTGATTTTGCCAGGAATGTTTTGCATGTTGATGACTGGGATGCAGACAATGCAGGTAATTTAACATTGCAGAATGCATCTCATCCACTTGCCACCACACCGAATGCATTGCCATCCACCATAGGGATAACATATTCTGATTATAAGGATCAGGATGCGATGACTCTGTATACGGGTGGTGTATTGGTATATGGGACAAGCAGTTATCCTAATGATGCGGGGATAAGTGTATTTGACAACACCCCACCGTTAGAGGCTGGTCAGGTTGTTTATTATGGTTTCAATCTGGGTGCGTTGAGTGACAGTGTGGTGGCGAAGCAGCTGTTGGAGAACAGCATTCATTACCTACTTGCACAGGAAACAGCACCTAATGCCCGTATATATGGTGTTGTGGACAGTCGTGGTAATCCTGATGATGGTGGTGCCATTGTGCGTGCGACCTTACACAGCACTGGTTATAGTCTCTGTGACACCACGGATAATAGTGGTAATTACAGTATAGATGTGTATCCAGACACATATGATGTTTATATAAGCAGGGATGGTTATTCGGACACATTGATAACGGTGTATGTAGGGGATGGTGCGAATGTTGAGGTGAATGCTGCGTTGTATCCATATATATGGATATATTAGGAGGATTTTGAGTCTGGCAATGGTGGTATGACATATACGGGTGATTGGGAGTGGGGAGTTCCCACGGCAGGTCCTGAT
>JAGGTX010000220.1 GCA_021163525.1 Caldifarciminota bacterium | reverse complement strand
GGGTGCTAAAGAAGAGAGAGGACCAGCAGCATGGAACCATAAAATTTGAAGGCTATTATGTCCTCTACTACCGCTCAAAATACCTGTTCAGCGGAACAGGTGGAGGGGGAGGCCCTGAAGAATAATTAAATAGAGGGACGTTAGGTTTTGTCAATAATCCTATGCGGTATTATTGAGGATGAGGTTTTCATATGCTAATAACCTGTAATAGAGTAGCCGAACCATCTTTCTCTTTACAGTTTTTAATGCTCTGAGCTTCACCCTCATCTTCTCCCTCTGGTGTCTATATTCTTCATAATTCATTGCATTCTTTCTCAAATTGTTACAGGCTATTTGATGGATATCTTGAATGATCCTATCTCCCTTGCAAATGAACCTGTTACCCCTAATCCAGCCCTGGATGTTACCCTTAAATTTTTCCTTTTTTCTACCTTGAATTTGTCCAGATTATCCTTTATATACTCTTATTAACTCCTTTTTTATGTTTTTATTTTTTTCACCCACCTTCACCCGGTGGGTGAATTTTTTTATCCCTCTGTCCATGTGCAAAGAATAGGCAATCCAAGGGTTTTTCAATAGATTTTATGATGAAAATGCATGACTTAATTGATTTTTATGGTAGATTGAATTCCTTTGACATTTTTATCTTTAGTGGTTATATTTTCTAAAAAAATGGAGGAGAGAATGGAGTTCCAGACAGTGGAATGGACGGGTGATTGTATTAAAATTATTGACCAGAGAAGACTGCCTGATGAAGAGGTTTATCTTGAATTGCGCACACCTGAGGATGTATACAGGGCGATAAAGGATATGGCAATTAGGGGTGCGCCTGCTATTGGTGTGGTTGCTGGATATGGGGTTGCCCTTGCTTCAAAAAAGGGAGAAAAAGAGGTAAGGAAGGCAATATCCCTTTTGAAGAGGTCAAGGCCCACTGCATACAACCTTTTTTATGCACTTGATAGAATGGAGAAGGCACTCAATGAGAAAGGGATTTCTTCACTGATTGATGAAGCAATTGCAATCCACAATGAGGACATAGAGAAATGCCAGAAACTGGGAGAGTTCGGTGCTCAACTACTCCCTGATAATGCAACATGCATGACTATATGTAATGCGGGTGCACTTGCAACAGGAGGTATTGGTACTGCCCTTGCTGTTTTTTACATGGCAAAGGAGATGGGGAAAAGGATAAAGGTTTTTGTTCCAGAGACAAGACCATTTTTACAGGGTTCAAGGCTCACTGCATGGGAACTTATGAAGAACGGGATTGAGAGCATACTGATTGCTGACAATGCAAGGGCAATTGTGCTTGAAAGGGAAGGGGTTGATGCAGTTTTTGTTGGTGCGGACAGGATTGCGGGGAACGGTGATACTGCGAACAAGATAGGAACCCTGTCCCTTGCCATTGCCTCAAACTTCTTTGGTGTTCCGTTTTATGTTGTTGCCCCAATCACCACATTTGACCCTTCCATTACCTCTGGAAATGATATACCCATTGAGGAAAGGGCACCAGAGGAGGTGACACATATAGGCGGAAAGAGGATTGCACCTGTGAATGTTAAGGTGAAGAATCCTGTTTTTGATGTGACACCTGCCCGCCTGATTTCGGGAATTATAACAGAAAAAGGAATACTCCATCCACCATACACCGTTTCAATAAAAAAGATACTATGATATTTTTATTCATAATCCTCTCCATTGAGGAGGATGATTTTATACCCAGACCAGAACCACCAGAGTGGAGGGTTCCAGCCTCTGAGGTTTACAACATAATGGTGAAGGAGTGGGTCGTTCTTGGAACCCGTGAGCCTGGTGGATTTGGATTTTTGAACTTCCCAAAATTTGTCATTCCGTATTCAAGGGCAAATGTTGAAGGGATTGAGGCAGGCTTTGATGTGCACCTGCTTTTACTCAGGTCAGGCTTCTTTATATCAGGTAGATGGGATTCCCTCTTGTCCTCTGGATTTTTTGAGAGTGTGAATCCATACGCAAAATTTCCCTTTATCCTGAATGCTGGGTATCTCGCAAATAATGGCTTAAAACCCACAGGTTCATTCACAGTGTTTTACCCTTCTGGAACAAACCTTTTCGGGATAACAGGAGGGCACAGGAATTCCCTCTATGGTGGGCTTATCCTCCAGTTCTCACGATTGAGATTTACCATGGGTAAGGATATTGCAGGAATAATGTTTTTTGACAATGAATGGTTTTTGCGGGTAAGGTATGGCTTTCTACTGCCACCAGTTTATGATAGATGGTTCAAGACACCTGAATACAGTTTCAGTGCCACAACATCCCTTGACCTTTTCTATTTGAATACATACCTCAGGATTGACCTTGTTGAGAAAGAATACAGGGCCGTCCTTAAAAGGGGTTTTATTCAGGTATTCTATATATCAGATAAAAGGATAATCGGGGTTAAGGGAACTGTGGAGAGGGTCCTGGGCAGGGTTCATTTTTATGCCTATTCCAGTGTTTCAGGGAAAAACATAACCACCACACATGAACTCAGGGGTGAGATGGGCATATTTATAAAGCCAGAGGCCTGGATAATTCCAGCAATGGGCATCTTTATAAACACGGATAAGGAATGGAGGTTTGCCATTGGGATGGGGATGGAGTAACATATTCACAAGGAATGAAAGAATAGTTATATCCTTTATAATCGGGATACTCATACTTGGAGGGATTGTAAAGTCTTTTGTTCCAGAGAAGGAGACCATGGTTGAGATGGAGAAAAAAACTGAGGTGAATATATTCCCCATAGATGTGAACACTGCATCCAGTGAACTTCTTCAGGAGGTTCCTGGAATAGGGCCAAAGACAGCAGATGCAATAATTGCGTTCAGGAAGAAAAGGGGGAGGATAAGGAAACTTGAGGAACTCCAGATGATAAAAGGCATAGGAAAAAAGAAGATAGAAAAATGGAAGAAGTATCTCACAGTGGGCAGGGAATGAAGAATATAAAGGGATATACACTGAAAGAACTCAGGGAACTCTTTACCTCAATGGGTGAAAAGTCATTCAGGCCCGACCAGATTTTCAGATGGCTCTGGGTGAAGGGGGCTGAAGGGTTTGAGCAGATGACAGACATATCAAAGGATTTAAGGGAAAGATTAAAGAATGAATTCTATATCTCCTCTCTTGAACCTGCCCATGTATCCACTTCAAGGGATGGTTCAATAAAGTATCTCTTCAAACTTGAGGATGGAGAGACAATAGAGAGTGTATATATCCCTGAAGGAAAGAGAAGAACAGTGTGCGTTTCAACCCAGGTTGGATGTGGAATGGGTTGTAAGTTCTGTGCAACAGGCAGGATAGGGCTTATCAGAAATCTTTCCTTTTATGAGATTGCAGACCAGGTTCTTTCAGTCCAGAAAATCACAGGGGAGAGGATAACCAATGTCGTGCTGATGGGGATGGGTGAACCCTTTGCAAACCTTGATGAAGTATTAAAGGCATTGAGGATAATAAACAAACACATAGGTATAGGTGCAAGAAAGATAACTGTATCAACAGCAGGGATTGTTCCAGGGATAAAGAGGTTTGCAGAAACACCATTCCAGTATAAACTTGCTATCTCACTGAATGCAGCAATACAGGAAAAGCGTGAAAAGATAATGCCTGTGGCAAAGGCATACACTATAAATGATATTATGGATGCACTTGATTATTATTACTCAAGGAAGCACCTCAGGGTTACCTTTGAGTATGTGCTTTTCAAGAATTTCAATG
>JAGGTX010000063.1 GCA_021163525.1 Caldifarciminota bacterium | reverse complement strand
CATAAATACCATGCCAGGGAGTAAATGGGCTTTCCTCTATAAAATAACCTGCATTGAACACACCTGTCACAATACCAGTGGTAACAACATTGCTGTCAACATATGGGGAAACAGTGGTCTGGCCCTGAATCTCATAGATGGTATGGAATGCAAAGCGTAGCGGTCCTGAAACATCATTTGCATCCCGGGGTTCTATCTTGAATCTTCCATAGGTGTATGTCAAAGGACCTGTTATTGTATAAGTATCCCCAACAGTGGGTGTGAATGAAACACCCATATCATCAACCATCAGATTACCTGAACCATCATCCACAATCCATTCTCCATATCCATTTGGCAGAGACTCACAAACCGCATCCACAACCCTGATTAACACACCTTCCCACTGTTCATTATTGGCAGGCCCTGTCTGGACATCAACCGGTGATGGAGGGGTGGATGACCCAAGAACATTTACTGCTGGACTTCCTGACAATTCTGTAAGACTGTAATATTCATCAACCGTTCCTGTAACCTCAACACTGTCCCCAACAGAAACCGATGGTGCAGAACCCAGATAAACATAAATCCCCCTCCATGCACCACCAGGCTTCATCTCCATAAAGAAACCTCTTGAGAAGACACCAGTGACAACACCATATGTTTTAACATCCTTTCCATCATAGGGTGAGGATGCTGCATGACCCTGGATGTCCTCAATGGTTACAACAGTCTGCCCGGACAGAACAAAACCTGTCAAAAAGAGCAATAAAATTATGCTTTTCATCACCACCTCCAATTATTTTTTTTCTTTCATACAAGTTTTATACCAGAAAATTTAGATTGATTATCAATAAAATATACAATTTATACTGTGAAATTTTTTCAATCATGTGAAAACTTTTCCATCAATACCTGAAACTACTACCACCAATAAACTCCCTTAATATTGATGTAGGTGGTATTTCTTCCTCAGTGATTGGAAGGAAGTGATTGAGAAAGTTCAAAAGTCTCAATGCCTCGCAGTAGTATGGGTCATCAGCAGTAATGGACCTTAAAGGTGTTTCAACAAAGTTCTTCAAAACGGCAAGTTCATACACAAGGGAGGAGTTGAACATAACATCTGCATTCTCCTGAAATGGGAATATGTTCTCCTCTTCTCCCCTCACAACACTCCCCCACCTCTCAAGTGTTACAGAGGGAGGATTACCCCTGAACAGGGTATCCCTGAATATTCTCCTCAAAAGCCTCACATCCCTTGTAGGTATTCTATTCAATCTGTTGATATTCAACTGGGTTAAGGCACTCACATAAATTTTGTACTTGTATGCATCATCCACACTCTCAGTAAGCCTTGGATTCAGAGCATGGAGTCCTTCAATAATAAGGATTTCATCCGGCTTTAACCTCATCTTTCTTCCGATCCACTCCCTCTTACCATTCTTAAAATTAAACCTGGGTATCTCAACCTCCTCACCTGAAAGAAGTTTACCCAAGTGTTCATTGAAGAGTTTGAGGTCTATGGCATCTATGGAATCAAAATAGGGATTTCCCTCCTCATCAAGGGGCGTCTTATCCCTGTCAACAAAATAGTCATCAAGCCCGAATGCCTTTGGCTTAAGACCGTTCACCTTCATATGAACACTCAGCCTCTTTGAAAAAGTGGTCTTGCCAGATGAACTTGGTCCAGCAATCAGGACCATCCTCACGGTTCCCTTCCTGTGCAGAATTTCATCTGAGATATATGCTATCTTCTTTTCATGGAAGGATTCAGCAACCTTCACAATCTCACTTATCTTCCCCGAGACAACAGAGTCATTCAGGTGACCTATACTCCATATATCAAGTATTTCAGCCCATTTTTTTGATTCGCTGTATGTTTTCAATAGTTTCTGTCTTTCCTCTATCCTTCCCAGCTGTGAGGGATTTTTTCTATCAGGCAGAATAATCAGAAACCCATCACCCATACGCACTATATCAAAGAGTTTTAGAAAGCCTGTGCCTGGAAGCAGAGGTCCAGCAAAATAACAAATATAATCTTCAATCCTGTAAAGAGGAATAAAATCCCGTGATAGATACTGGATTATTTTCAGGTCATCCTCTTTGTTTTCCTTCTGGAGATAGTAGATTGCCTCATGCTTTGTTAACATCTTCTTCTCTATCTCTATATTCTTGTTCACAAGTTCCTCTATTTCTCTTTTTGCCTGGACCAGGTTAAGGTCACCCCTTTCAATCTCTCCATAAAGGGCATCCCCATACGAATGCTCAATCTTAATAGTTGCCCCTTTTTTGTATGCAACATAGGAGAGAAGGAATGTTATGGTTCTTTCATAGGTTCGTCTTCCTTCCGGGTGGGTCAGGTCAAGGAGTTTTATATCTGCCCATTCAGGCACAACATCGTTCAGCCCTGTGTATTGATTATCCACAAGGGCAAGTGTAATCGGATAATCCACCCTACCCACTATTTCAGATACGGTCTTCCCAATCGTTGACAAGTCTTATCCTCCTCTCTTTATCAAAGTATGCTGTGTTGTTTCTACCCAGTTCCTTCACCTTATACATGGCTATATCCGCAGTCCTGATAAGCTCCTCAACGCTTCCTGCCACTTCAGGCATGGAAGAGACACCAAAACTTGCAGAGATTCTATATCTTGTATTTTTTGAAATCTTAAACCTTCTGCTATTCAACTTCTTCCTTAAAAACTCGGCAAACTCAACCGCCTCTTCAAGATTCATCCCTGGGAGTATAATCATATACTCGTCGCCACCATACCTGACACCTATCCCAACATCTTTAATATAACGCTTAAGCCTGTTTGCAACAAGTCTAAGGGTATAACTTCCCACAAGGTGGTCAAAACTATCATTCACCCACTTAAAATGGTCAAGGTCAAGGAAGATGAGGGACACTGGATGACCCTCTTTTACAGCCTCATTCACAAGGTCTTTCAGTGGCCCTTCTGTGTATCTGGAATTATAAAAACCTGTTAGGTCATCCCTTAATGTGGACTCTTTTATCTTCTCATAAAGTTTTGCATTCTCTATTGCAACTGCAAGTTGATGAGAAACCTGGGTTATCACCTCTATTTCTTCACTTTTGAATGAATCTTTATAATTGTTTCCAATATCAATTATACCCAGTAATTGCCCCTTTTTCTTTATAGGTATAACAAGTTCTGAAAGTGTTCCCTCAATTCCCGGAAGATAGTTTGTTTCCCTTGAGACATCCTGCACAACAACAGGTTTCTTCAATCTTATTGCCTCACCAACAATACCTTCACCCTCGTATATCACGGTCCTTCTTGGAGGAATACCTTCAGCAGTGGAAAAACCCTGGAGAATCACCTTCTTCCCCTTTTTAAGACCGATGCAAACATAGTGATAACCAAATGTCTTTCTTATAATCTCTGCACTTCTATTGAGAAGTATTTTGAAATCAAGTATTGAAGTTATGTTTCTGTTTATCCTTGAAAGCAGGGTCAAATAGTCAATCTTCTGTTTCAGGTTCTTCAACAGGTTTGCATTCTCAAGGGCAAGAGCCGCCTGTTCAACATAGGTTTTTATCATTTCAAGGTCCCCTTTTGTGAAAGGCTTCCCATCCTTCTTATTTATAACCTCCACAACCCCGACAAGTTTACCCCTGCTTATCATAGGAACAGCAAGGATGGATTTTGTTTTAAAGCTTGATTTTTTATCAACCTCCTTGAAGAACCTTTTGTCCTTATAAACATCATCCACAATCACAGGCTTTTTGTTTGTGGCAACCCAACCAACAATCCCCTTATCCATGGGCATTCTCATGCCCTTCAGTTTCTCAGCCTTTTCTCCAAACACCTCATGGAAAACGAGTTCCTTTCTATCCTCATCAAGAATAAAGAGTGACCAGGCCTCTGCCTGGATCAATTCTGAGATATTCACCATTATTATATGTAGAACCTCATCAATCCCCTTACTCGGAGAGTTTATTGCTTTTATTATACGCGAGAATATCTTGAATTCTGGTCTCATTCTTCTTCAGGTATAACCTGGTAAATAAGTTTTATTCTTCCTCTATCAGAAACAAAATCCCCATCCTCCTTAATATCAAATTCAATCTCTGGAGGTTCAAGAAAGAGTTGTTTGGACTTGTCTTCTTCATCCATATAATATATACCGGCCCTTTTTATCCTGAACCCTTCCATGAAGTAGGTCCTCTCACCCTCTCTCATTCTGAGGATACCGAGCAGTTTATCAATCACTTCTTCATTCTCTAATCTTTCACCATATTTCCCTGTGAGTGAGAATCTCTCGCTATTAAGAATTATATTCACCAGGGTTGGGTGGTCAATCAATATAACAGACCTCTCTGGTGACCTGCCCGTTGAAAATACGGTTGCCTCATTAACAAGGAGCCCTGTAAGGTCCGGGTCACCAAACGAGTTGGGTGTAAAAACAACATCCTTACCAGGTTTACCACTTGCTATACCAATCCCGAGCCTGAAAAGTGCCTTGAACTCTGGTGGTAGTAGTGCATATGTGATTCCCTCATGGAGAACCTCTTTTTCTGCCAGTTCACCAAACCACTCTCTATAATGCATATAATTCGCCTTAACAAACTCCTCTGCAGCATTAACAATCCCAACAGCAGAATTTACTGCCTTCAATCCAGAAGAAGGGTCTTTAAAGAGATTGAACTCCTCCTCCACAGCAGTTGAAAACCGTATCTGGTATTCCTTTTCTGACCAGAAGGTTTTGTAGATCTCCCTGAAAAGTTCCTGTGAATTCCCACCATACCAGATAATCCCTCCATCGCCTGTTTCCTTCAAAAGAAACCCACCACCCTTCCTTGCAGTATCAAATACAACATAGTGGAATTTATTCAGAATACTCCTCTGTTTCTCAGCATCATGGAGTTTATGGGACATGAATGTTGAACCCCTGACATCATACACAAGAACGGTAACAAGTGAAGCAAAGTTCCTTGTAAGGATTCCACCTATCTCCTTTTGTTTTTCAAGAAGAGAAACATTCACATTGGGTGCAACCTTCCCCTTTCTGGAAAATCTATAAAACTTTCCATTGGGAAGAAGTTCTATTCCCGTTATGTGAATGGCATCCGTGGCATCAACATAGGATTTTGGATTCTGTGGGTCAACCTTTGGTGGCCAAACATACACAATATCACCGAGAATTTTGTAAATGTAAATGGGTTCAAGTATGCTTCTCATTATTAAATGGTAGTTCCCCACAACCATATCGGGGTCAACATAAATCCCCTTCCTGCTTTCATCAAGTATTGGTTCAAAAATATCAGGGTCCCTCCTTGCCTCCTTTGTTAGATTTTTCTGCACGATTTTTAAAACCCTGGGCTCAATAACATCAAAGTACTTCTCAGCGCGCCAGTATTCCCTCACAACCTTCTCAATCTCCCATTCAGGATGTGGTGGCAGAAATTCTATCAACTTCTCACTGTTCATTGATTGCAATCCCCTGTTCTCTTCAATCCTCTTTCCCATCTCCTCCATTTTCTCAAGATAGTCTTTGAATACCCTCATATGGAATTTAATCCTCTTCAAAAGGTCAATGATTGCTATCTGTGAATCCTCTATTGCCTTGCTTAGGTCACCCCTTGCATTGATGTCAAGGATATTCTGGAGTTCTTTCATTGTTTTTTCAAGAATGTTCTGGGTCTCTTCCCTCACCTTCCTGGAAAGCATATCAAGTTCTCTATCCTGCTGCTTCAGGATTTTCTCCTTTGAAGCAGCCTTGGTTGAAACCATCTTCGCAAACCTGTTAAGTGCCTTTTCAGAGGGATAGAGGAAGTCCTTGAAGGGGAAATTCCTTAAATCAGCATAATCTGTTATCTCTGTTGATTCAAGGAGTTTAAGGAGGTGTTCCTCCTCCCTTACCCTGAAACTCTCCATAAGTGTCTCATGCATCTCCTTGAAGGCATCGGTTGTAAAACCATATCTATGGTAAAACTGTTCAAGGTCTCCAAGACTTAGACTTCTCAGGTTAATCCCCAGAAGATACGGTCCATTATGTAAATGGTCAAGAAATTTTCTCTCATTCTCAGGGATGGAGCTGGAGAGGTCATCAAAGACCTTCTTTATCCTTCTACCAAACACCTCTGATTCCCTAGCAGTGCTGAAAATCGTTGGAAATATCTTGATTATCAAAGCCTCAAATATTGGAAGAAAAACAGGTGAGGAATTCTTAATATTGGAATACACCTCCCCAAGGAAAAGGGAGACCTCTTCTGGATTTGTTATGTCCCTTCCAATCCTGTATCTCTCCTCCTCATTGAAATCAACGAAGATTATGACCTCGTGTTGATTCAAGAATTCAAGAAAATCTGAAGGAAATGCCCTGTTCTGGAAAAATTTCTGGAGGTTTGTTCTTACTTCCTCAAGAATCTCACTCCTTCCTATGGTTCTCTTTATTGAAATTATATACCTGCTAAAAAGCTCTGATGAGGATTCAATCTCAGCAAGTTTAACCCTCATTCTGTTCTCCCTGTAAAGTTAAACCCCTCAATCTTAATTCCAGGCACAACCATGTGATGGGGGATTGTATATGAATAGGTATCCGTTGGACCAATTATCTCTCTTTTCTTTGTTACTGCTACAACATTATTGAATGCCTCAACAACACTCTGGGTAAACCTCAGGTTTTTAACAGGTCTGGTTATGTTTCCATCTTCAATAAGATAGGTGCCAAAACGGGTCATGCCTGTAAGGGTCAGGTCTCTGGGGTTTATGACATTTATGTAATGAAAGTTAGAAATAAACAACCCCTTCCCTGTTTCCTTCACCATATCATCAATGCGTGAATCACCGGCATCAAATACCATATGCATGGGGAATGAAAAACCAGGATTGAGGAAACCCAGTGAATGGCCTGTGGATTCTTTATTCATTCTTTTCCCCATAAGCCTATCAGATACAACATTTCTGCATACACCTTTTTCAATCATCACAACCCTCTTCCTTGGTATACCCTCAAAATCAAAGGGAAGGGAGAACCCATCAGGGAATCTATGGTCATCCACTATTGTTATGGCATCGTTAAACACCTTCTTACCTTCTTCAAAGAAGGAACGGCCCTCAAGAACTGCCTTTGCATTTAAACTTACATAACCCATCATTTCGACAAGGTCTGCAAGAGCAGAGGGTTCAAGTATCACGGTGTATCTTCCCGGGTCTATCAATACCTCCTCATCCCCCGCTTCAACCCTCCACCTCAGGTCATCAATCACCTTTTCAGGTTTAATATCTGTATCAAAGTAATCCTTTCTTACAAGCCTTTTTCCCTTTTCAAATATTACCTTCATATATTTAACCGGGGAAACATGTAAAAGTCTCAATCCCCTTCCATTGGTGTAAAGAATCACTGAATATCCTTTCTTCAATATACCATGAACATGAATATTTTCTGCTGCATCAATGATCCTTTTCACCTTTTCAAATTCAACCTCTGGCTTTATTTCCTCAATTTTTGTCTCAACCTGTTCAAAAGGATATGGCTCTACTGTTGGGGGTAGGCCTTTAATTGAAGGCATCAATTCCAGCAAACCTTTAAGTTTCTCTATCTCCTGATTGAGTTTATCAATATTGGATGAGGTAAAAGCTGTGGATGCAAGTTTCTCCCCCCTTCTCAATCCAAGATTTATCACAGTATCATCAAATAGTGCATTCTGGTGAATCACAGACCTTG
>JAGGTX010000026.1 GCA_021163525.1 Caldifarciminota bacterium | reverse complement strand
AATCTCTGTCATGAATGGCAGTGCAATATCGCCCGCATCCCTGGCCAGATTGTATGCCTCTGAGAGTTTACCAAGCCTTCCATAGCACTTTGCCTTCTTCAGCAGGAACCTGGGTAACTGGCTTTCCCTGTATGCAATATCAAGGTGCTCAATTGACCTGTTATAATCACCAACCCTGAAGTAATAATCTGCATAAATTCCGTGAAACTCAGCTGTGTCAAACCACTTTTCTTCACTCCACTTTGAAACCTCCTCAAGCAAATTCAGGGCATCTGCAAGAAGTCCCCTCTCCATAAAATCCCTTGTTGTCTTAATGTAAGAGAGGAATGCCTTTTCCCGTTTGTTTGCCATTTCATACACAACTGCAGCATTGCTATAATATCCCCTTTCAAAGAGGAAATCCCCTGCTTTTTGAAGGATTGTCTTTCCAGGGTTCTCCATATCAATCACTGCATCCCTCACAGCATTATCTGAGAACCTGAAACCCTTATCATCAACAAGGATACCTGCCCTTATACCTTTTCTCTTTACATCTTCAAGTTTCTTAAAATCCAGACCAAGGAGTTCTTCCATATTCTCCATTGTTGCAACATCATTCAAAAGTGCCGCATATATGAGGATCCTTCTCTCGTTCCTTGAAAGGTTTTTGAACTGATTTATGACACTCTCTGAGAGGTCAATGGAGACCCCCTCTCTCAGGGTGATCCCACTGGTATCTATTGCAAGAATACCCGATGAGAGGAAGTTGTTCACAATCACCATAATCCTCCCTGGTATTCCTTCACTCTCCCTGTATGCGTGGAGGATAAACCTCTGGTCAACATTTGTAATTCCAAGTATTCCCTTTATGAACTCACCCGTCATCTTCAGGTCAAATGGTGGCACTTGAATCCTTGTGAATCCCTGGTATGCATAATCAGGGGAACCTGTAATTATCACCATCACCCTTTCTTTCTCTATGAGCCTGAAGACCTCTTTCAGGACACCCGCCATCTCTTTGGGACAATACTCTATATCATCTATAACCCATAGAAGGGGTCTCTTCTTTGACATCTCTCTCAGCCTCCATGTAATCTTCCAGCGAAGATTCACCATACCTGGAATGGAGAACTGGCTCACAGGGTGGTTGGGTCCTGGTATCCTGCATTGGGAGTGTATGATTTCAAACCCAATCATCCCGGCAATAACAGAAATTTCTTCAAGGATTCTGCTTTTACCCACACCTGGTTTACCAATTATATGGATGAATGCAGGTTTCCCCTCTGCGGTTTGGCCGAGACTCCCCTTCAGGAGGGATATTATGTTTTCCCTTCCAATGAACCTTATTCCAGTATGCCTCCTCCTTTTCCTTTCCAGGAGCCTCTCATCTGCATTTCCTATCAACTTTACATATGTCCTTCCATCCTGAGGATAGGATGCATGTCCAAAGCTCAGGGTGAGTCTAACAGGAGGGTCCCCTGGAAATTCCCTGTATTTAAGATGTTCACTGAGCCTTAGAGGGAGTTCGTCAGGATTCCTGCTTCCACTAACAACAATAACAAATTCATCCCCACCGTATCTTCCCACAAATTCATTCTCATTTATGGAATTCCTGAGAAGGTCTGCAACATCCTTGATAATCTCATCACCTCTAAGATGTCCAAACTGGTCATTGATTACCTTGAAGTAGTCAATGTCCACCATATAGATGTGGAAGGGCTTTCTCTTCTTTAACCTTTCCTCAATGTGGCGCCTGATCTCCTCTCTCAGGGGGAGACCTGTGAGGTCATCAAGATTACTTCTGTATCTCATAATTTGGTGGTTCCCTTGTAATCACAACATCGTGCGGATGGCTTTCCCTGAGGCCTGATGAGGTTATCCTTATAAACCTTGCCTTTTCCCTCAACTCTTTAAGATTCCTTGCTCCAACATAACCCATTCCAGAACGAAGTCCACCTGTCAACTGGAATAGTATCTCATTTACAGGTCCTCTGTATGGAACCCTTGCAACAACACCCTCTGGGACAAGTTTACCCTCCTGGAAGTATCTGTCTTTACTTCCCTCTTTCATAGCCTCAATTGAACCCATGCCTCTGTAAACCTTGAATCTCCTTCCTTCATAAATCACGGGTTCACCTGGTGATTCCTCTGTTCCTGCAAGGAGGCTCCCTATCATAACGGCATCAGCACCACCAGCAAGTGCCTTTGTTATATCTCCAGAGTACTTAATACCACCGTCAGCAATGATAGGGATCCCCTTTGATGCCTTTGAACACTCCATAACCGCAGTTAGCTGTGGAACACCGATACCTGCAATCACCCTTGTTGTGCATATTGAACCAGGCCCTATACCCACCTTTATACCATCAACCCCAAGGTCAAGAAGGAATTTAACCGCCTCCCTTGTTGCAACATTCCCGACAACAATATCAACATCAAATCTATCCCTTAAGAGGATAGTTGTTTCTCTTACCTTCTCTGTATGTGCGTGTGCAGTATCAATAACAAGTGCATCCACACCACAGGACACCATCTCCTTTGCCCTGTCAAGGGTATCAGGTGCCACACCCACTGCTCCAGCAACCCTCAATCTTCCATTCCTGTCCTTCGTTGCATTTGGATAATTTATTTTTTTCAGGATGTCCTTTATTGTTATTAAACCAACCAGTTTCCCATTATTATCAATCAGGGGGAGTTTCTCTATCTTCTTCTTACGGAAAATCTCCTTTGCCTCTTCAAGGGTAATCCCCTCCTTACCAGTCACAAGATTTTCCCTTGATGTCATCACATTCACAACAGGAACATTGGGATTGTCTTCAAAGATTATATCCCTCTTGGTGAGCAGACCTATCAGCCTGTTTTCTTCATCCACAACAGGAAGGCCTGAAATATCGTGCTTTGCCATAAGTTCCTTTGCCCTGGCAATTGTATCACTTTCCTTCAGCACAATCGGGTCCTGTATCATTCCAGATTCATACCTCTTCACCCTCTCTACCTCCCCTGCCTGTTTTTCAATGGGCATATTCTTGTGAATCACACCAATACCACCCTGAACAGCCATGGCAATAGCCATTCTGCACTCTGTAACTGTATCCATTGCCGCAGAAACAATGGGTATTTTTAATTCTATGTTCCTTGAAAACCTTGTGGATATGTCAACCTGTGATGGTAAAACTTTAGAATGCCCAGGGACAAGTAGAACATCATCGTATGTGAGATATTCTTCAAACACCATTCCCTCCTCTGTATATTCCATGGAATGGGAAGGATACAGGCGCTGAAATCCAGATGCCATTCTGGATTAAAACCTGATACTCACCCCCCTTTGTTCTCACCTTAAACCTTTCCTTTCCTGTAATCTGTGAATACCAGTATCCAGCCGCACCAACACCACTCCCACATGAAAGGGTTTCATCCTCAACCCCCCTTTCATATGTCCTTATTTTTATTCCATGATCCATCATCTCAATCCAGTCAACATTGTTTCCGTTCTGCAGTGTATTGGTGTATCTTCTTCCTTCTCCCTTCACATCAACCCTTTCAAGGTTATCAACGGGAATCAAAAGATGGGGAACACCCACCTGAATAATAAGTGGTTCTTCCATTATCACCACGGGGTCAGGGAGCCTTATAAAGAGTTTTTCATCTTTATTCAACTCAACCCTTCCAGCATCCGTGACTATAAAATCAACATTATCCCCCCTGTTAAGCAATAAAATGGAGAGCGCAAGGGTTCCATTACCGCAAAATTCGGCCTTCTTCCCATCAGGATTAAAAAATCTCATCCTATTCTCTTCAAACAGTATGATTCCGTCCCCCCCAATACCAAAATGTCTGTCAAGCACAGAGGGAATAACCTGAGGTTCCACATCTCCCTCCACAATCACAAAGTCATTTCCACACACAACAGCCTTAACAAAATTAAATTCAGACATGTGCAATCACACTTATTTCAATATCAACATCCTTTGGAAGTTTGTTCACACCAACCGTAGCCCTTGCTGGATAGGGTTCAGCAAAAAAACCGCTGTAAACTTCATTCACAATGGGGAAATCATCCATATCCACCAGATAAATGGTAGCCATGAGCACCTTATCCATACCAGAACCTGCACTTTCAAGGATGTTCTTTATATTCATCAGAACTTGCTCTGTGGCCCTTTTCACATCACCCTTAATCACCTCCCCTGTTTCAGGGACAATGGGAATCTGGCCTGAGACAAAAATCAGGTCATTATACCATACACCTTGAGAATATGGGCCTATTGCAGATGGAGCCCTTCCTGTTTCAATCTTTTTCTTCATAACCACCTCCGTGTTCCAATAGTATATTGATGAGTAAATTATGTCAAGTTAAATAACCCGTCCGGGGAAAAGCCCCTTATTTCTTCAGCGTTTCTCTTATTTTATTCAGAATAAAATCACCTGTTTTCCTGAGTATATCAGAAAGACCCTCCCTATATCCTGTTGATTCAGGCTGGACACCTATGATGTATATATCTGCTGAAGTTTTCATTTTAAGGAGATGTATAAAAAATGATATGGGAATGGTATGGGATGAGAGTGTGAACCTCTCTATATTTTCTTCTTCAATCAATCTTACTTCACCTGGCTTTCCTCCAAAATCAGCAGCATCAAATACAATGACGGTATCCGGCTCCTCGTTCACAATATCATCAATATAAACCTCGGGATTAACCTCCACATTGAAAGACACAACTGTATCCTTCAAGTTTTCTGCAATATAGCAACCTATATAATCATCCTCCCTCAATGGGTTTCCTATACCCACAGCCACGATTTTGCCCTTCAGCAAAGTGTTAAAATCAACCATAGGAGTATTAAACTAAATTTGAAATTTTTTTCAAGTGATTGGAATTTTTTTCTACATTCATTTTACTTAATATTACACATTTTATTGAGTGCCAGTTTGTTAATTTTCAGGTTGCTCTGGAACAAATTTTGTATAATATAAAATGAAGAAAAGGAAGGAGGTAAAAATGCAGCAGATAATTTTTTTAATAATTTCCATAACTTGGCCACCCAATGTTCTGGTATGGGACAATGATGGTGGTCAAACATTCAAGGACCCTGAATTGGACCGGAGGGTCGGTGTTGAATACAACCTTGTGAGGGCATTGAGGTTCATTGGAATAGACCCTGAAGTTACCCCATCACTTCCTGATTCTGCCACACTTGCAGATTACGACATCCTCTTCATAGTGAATGGATGGAGGGATGGTGATTTCATACCTGAGAAGGAAAGAAACTTAATAAGGGGTTATCTTAACATTGGTCATTCTGTTTATCTTGAGGGCAACAATGTTGTTTACAACTACTCCGAAATTGACCCTGATTTTGTTCTGCGTTTTGGTTCCTACTCTCACTTTGATGGAAATCCTGTGGGGAACATAGATACAGTATTTGGTCAGGAGGGAACCCCTGTTGAGGGGATGGAATTTGACTATCCCTTTGGGACTGAACCAGACAGTTCTGTTGATGATATACAGGCAGACGAGAGTTATGGTGGTCAGGCTGATACCTTCTTTATTGGTGTAGGAAGGGGGAAGGCATACTGGGCTGCTGCGGTTGGATATGGGTATGGTAATTTCAAAGCCTCCCCTTACAGGACATTAACCTCCTCTGTGGTCTTTGGTGCACTCCAGTCAACTGGTAGTGTTCCTGATTCCATATACAGGGCAACCTGCCTCTTGAGGATGCTTGCTTACTTTGGATGGCCAAGGATCCTCCTTGTGAGGGATGACTATTACACAGATAATTACATGGATTCAGAGGTTCTGCTGAGAGACCTCCAGACCCTGGAGAAGCCATATGATACCTGGTATGTTTCCCAGAATGAGGCTGGACCGGCCTATGGATCCATGTGTAAGTATGCAATCGTTATCTGGGACTGTGGCGCTGATAATCGTCGCACCATAGGAGAGGATATAGATGAGATAAAGGCATATCTGAGCTTTGGTGGGAGGTTCATGCTCATAGGTGACAGCATAGCACCTGACCTTGAATCAATAGGTGCAATTGGTTTTCTTGAAGACTACTTCAGGGTTGAATATCTGGGGCAGGCATCATATCCTCCAGAGGAAATCCATGGGCTTAACTTCCTATCCGGCCTAAGCTCTCCATACGACGCAACATATGGTGAACATCCATCTGTTATTGATTCCATAACACCTTCGTTCCCTGTTTTTGAGTATTACTCTGCAAAGGGTCGCTGTGCAGGGATTTCTTATAGATATATGGATGAAGGAAGGGCAAATGGTGCAAGGACAACATTCCTTGGCTTCCCATGGTCAGGTATAAGGGAGGAAAAGACCAGGCAGGCAACACTGGACAGCCTTATCCATTTCAGTGGTGGTGGAAACTACCTTTATTCTCAAAGCATGGTACTTACAACCCGTATTGAACACAATGGTATAGTCCTCCTTATGAACCTTAAACTACCACCTGGAACAGGTATTACTTTGAAGAGGGTTGAACCTGACTCCAGGGTGTTGATGGAAACTGTATTCACAGGGCAGCCTATTGTTTACTTTGATACAGATGTGAAAGAAGGGCTTATTTACCGGTATCAGGGTATTGCTGAAATCAATGGGAAGGTTCATGTGGTGTGGTCAATGAGAATTCCATTTATCAAGCAGACAGCCATCGCATGGGACTTTGCAACAGGCATGCTGGTAACAGGTGATGAATACAAACTCCTTGATGCAGCAGGAAGGGTGATTACAATATTAAAACCAGGCCACTGGAACCTTAAATCCATGTTACCATCGGGTATTTACTTCCTATCAGACCAGAACAACAGGGTGGTTGAAAAGATATCTGTTTTGAAATAATTAGTTATCCTTCTTTCACTGCATCTTCAATCTGTTGATACAGGGTAGGGTTAAGATTTTCTATCCTGCCAATCACATCCTTTTTTAACTGTTCAGGAACCTTTTTAACAAAATCTATAAGAAGGGGTATATTACCCTTCTCTGTGAAGATTTTAACCCCATCCCCAATAATATCCATGACATTATGGGTTTTCAAAAAGGCATTTGCCATCCTTTCATTCATCCCCTCAAGGCTCCTTTTAATGATTGAAAGCCCCTTCTCAACCCTCTCAATCGCCTCATCCTCTTTACCTATGAGGAGGTAATTCTCAATCAGTGTGTGGAGCATGGGGAGGATGGGGAGGAGAATCCCTTTCACCTCGGCCACCTTAATTCCATTCTCAAGAACACTGAACCCACTGGTGAAATCACCCATATTAAAGTATATCCTTCCCATTATTGAGGTAACATAAAGCCTGATATATGGCACTTCAAGTATCCGCATTATACTATCAAGTTCACCCACCTCCTCTGAAAGGTTCTCTCCCATAGAAGACTTTGCACTTATCTTTAGCATCAAGCCTGATGCCTTCATCTCCGGTATGTTCAGCATCTCCCCACCCTTTATAAGCCTCTCCCCGATTGCGATACCCTTTTGATAATCACCCATGTGGATTGAGTAAATCCCCATTGTTTCAAGGATTCTTCCCTTTACCTCAGGGTTTCCAGTTGCTTCAGGGTTCAATCCATCAAGGATTTCTCCAGCCTCCCTGTCCATTCCCACCTGGGTGAAGACCCTTGCAATAAACTGTTCTGCATCCAGTTTAAAGTCATTTATCCCTATCTTCCCTGCAAGTTCACCTGCACGATTAAAGTGGTCAACCGCATCAACAGGCCTTCCCCACCAGTAGTGAATCTGTCCTATCTTCAGGAACAGGTATGTTCCGAATGCTGTATTCCCTGTCTTTCTTGCAAGTTCAAGTGCCTCTGTATAAAACTGGTGGGCAAGTTTCAGTTCTCCCTTCTTCTCCCACACCTCTCCAATATTTGCCTTCACAACTCCCAGTTGGTCAAATATTCCCTGTTCGCGGAAGTATGTTTCTGCGTCCCTGTAAAGGTCAAGGCTCTTTTCAAGATTTCCCATGCTCATCTCAACAATTCCCATGTTCATCCTTGTCCTTGCAATCCCATCCCTATCACCTATCTCTTCAAACAGTTTCATGGCATTTTCAAGATACTGAGTTGCCTCGTCAAAGTTTCCAGCCTTACCAGATACCACTCCCAGGTTAAGGAAGATTCTGGCCTTCCATCCCTTGTGTCTCAGTTTCTTCCATATATCAAGTGCAAGTGTGTAGTTCTCCCTTGCCTCTGATAGACACCCTCTCATTTCACCTACTCTTCCCAGATTCGTGTAGATAACCCCTGCTATATCAAGGATGTTATACTTCAGCGCAATTTTCAGTGCCTCTCTGAAACTTGAAATTGCCCTATCAAATTCACCCCTTTGCATGAATACTGTTCCCATGCTTGTGAGAGCCCTTGCCTCTCCTTCTTTATCTTCAATTTTACTGTGGATGCTTCTTGCTCTTCTCAGGTAGTAGATTGCATGTTCCAAATCACCTGCCATGGAGAAAAGGGCAGAATACATCCCCAGTATCTCTGCAAGCCTCTTCATATCAATCCTTCTCGCCCATATCATTGCCCTTCTGAACATCTTCCTT
>JAGGTX010000210.1 GCA_021163525.1 Caldifarciminota bacterium | reverse complement strand
GTAAAGATAGGGAAGCAGTGGATTACCCTCATAGATACTGGTGGTTTGAAAAAGAAGTCAAGGATGATGAAAGAGGCAATTGAATATTATACAATGCTGAGAACAGTGAGAAGCATTGAAAGGTCCCATGTTTCACTCGTTTTAATAGACTCCTCCATACCTGTGACAAGGCAGGATAAGAGGATTATATCCCTTGTTGAGGAGGGGCTCAAGGGGCTCGTTATTGTTCTGACAAAGGTTGACCTTATACCAAAGAAGATGAGAAAAAAGGTGCTTGAATACTTCCAGGAAGAATTGTCTTTTGTCTCATATGCCCCTTTTCTTATGGTGTCCTCTGTAACAGGTGAGGGTGTGAATGAAACATTAAAGGTCGCAATTGATGTGGCAAAGAGAAGAAGGATGAGGAGAAGCAAAAAGGAACTGAACAGAATCTTGAGGGATGCATTGAGAAGATTTCCACCACCAATGCACGGAAGGAAGGTTGTGAGGATATACAGGATATATGAGGAAGGCCCTGGCAGGTTCATACTCTATATGAACATTCCTGAAGCACTTGATGGTTCTTACATAAGGTATCTTGAAAGGTCATTGAGGGAAGGTATGGACTTTTTTGGTATTCCAATAAGAATCATACCGAAAGGAGAGAGACCATGAATTTGGTGCTTGTATATGTGTTTGCTTTTATCAGTTCTTACCTACTTGGTGGTATTCCGTTTGGTTTTATTGTGGCAAAGACAAAAGGAATAAACATCAGGGAGGTGGGGAGTGGAAATATTGGTGCAACCAATGTGTTCAGGGCGGTGGGTAAGAAAGAAGGGATATTTGTCTTTTTAATGGACTTCTTAAAGGGGCTCATACCTGTGCTGTTCTGGAAACATTATGGAATGTATCCAGGGCTTGTTTCAGCAATTGGTGCTATTCTTGGACATACACTTACACCATATTTAAAGTTTAGGGGTGGTAAGGGAATAGCCACTGGTTTTGGTTCATTCCTTGGATTATTCCCTGCTGCCGTTCTTTCATCGTTTGGTGTATGGGTTTTATTCTTACTTATTTCTGGTATTGTGTCTGTTGGCTCAATAATGGCAGCAATAACCTTCCCGCTTTTCTATTCCATATATGCGTTTAAGTCCAGTGGAAATGTTGACCCCGTAATCCTTGTTTTCACAGGTATAGTAAGCATCTATATTATATATAAACACAGAGGAAATATAAAGAGACTCTTCAGGGGTGAGGAGCCAAGGATTCTTTATAAAAAGAAACCCCCTGAGAAGGAGGCTAAATGAGGAAGGGTAAGAATCTCAAGGAGATGCTTGTAAGGTTGAGGGACTTGACCGACCTTATGGTTGAACTTGGGTATGCAGCCATACTTCAGGATGACAGGGAACTTGCACAGGAGGCACAGAGATTGAGGGATGAGATAAGGGAGGTTGCATACAATATGAGGATTCTCACCATCTATGCTGCAAAGGGACTACCCAGAAAGGATGTTGAGCAACTTTCCTCACTCCTCCAGATTGGTGTGGCAGTGAAGGAAATCTCTGATGGGATTGACGACATGGTTGAAATTGTTTCAAGGGGGGTTCATCCCATTGTTCAGGCAGCATACAGAAGGGATTTTATTATGAAGGTTATGGATGTTGAGGAGGAGTGTCCTGTTGATGGTAAATCCCTTGAAAAGGCAAGGATACCAGAGGAAACAGGATTCTTTATAAGGGCAATAAGAAGGGGGGATGACTGGATTTTTTATCCAAACTCAAAGACAGTTCTAAAAAAGGGCGACAGGATTTTTCTCAAGGGGAAGGATGTGGCAATAAGGAAGATTCAATCCTATGTCAAAAAAACGGAAAAAAAGAAAAAGTAGGGTTGTAAGGAAGATTTTAAAGGAGTCAATCCCTCTCCTTCTTCTCACGGTTGTTGGAAGTGCATTTGCAGGAGGTATTCTTGGCAGAATGGAAGAGGTGATAATGCTCATTCCAGGGGTTATTATTCTTGTTCCTGCAATACTTGATCTCAGAGGTGATGTTGGTGCGTCGTTTGGTTCAAGGATAAGTTCCCTTCTACACCTTGGTTCCCTTGAACCAACATTCAGACCTTCTGCACTTTTGATGAACAATATATCCGGTGCGTTCTCCCTGAGTTTTGTATTCTCGGGTTTCTTTGGTATGTTTGCCCATTTTCTCTCTGTTCTTCTCAAACTTCCATCCGCTGGAATGTGGAAACTTTCAATGATTGGACTTTTTAGCGGTGTTCTGTCCAGTTCCATTATGATACCATTCACATTAAGCCTTGCCATACTTTCCTTCCGTAGAGGACTTGACCCTGACGATATTATTTCCCCTGCAATTGCAGTGGTTGGGGATGGAATTGCCATTTCTTCCATATGGATTGCAACCATCCTTCTCAGAAGGTTCACCATGCCTGACAATGTATTGCTTCCTTTGGGTTTTATAGCAGTTGGGCTTGCAATTCCCAACAGATACAGATGGTGGAGCATATTCATTGAATCCACACCTGTTCTTATAATATGCGGAGTGCTTGGTATCTTTGCAGGCCTTTTTCTGCACAATCAGGAAAGGGCCCTCGCTGGTCTTCCCTATCTTTTTGTTCTTATACCCCAGATTATTTCAAAGGTTGGTAGCATGGCATCCATTGCGGGGATGAGGCTCACATCTGCTCTGTATCTTGGGTTTTCAAAACCATTTAAGTGGAATAGGTATGTGTGGGAGAACATCATTGCAGTTTTCTGGATGGGGATAAGCCTTGTTGTGCCTGTTGCAGGTATCAGTTTTATCACTGCAAAACTGCTCAGTATAGGAAAACCTGAGATTTATCCACTTTTTATGCTCACACTACTTATAATGGTTCCACTTTCTGTTTTGATGAGTATTTTCTCATTCATTCTTGCCTCATCTGTTAAAAAAATAGGTAAAGACCCTTCAAACTTTGTTGTTCCATTGATAACGAGTTTGTCTGATATTGCAGGGATTGCAATATTTGTTCTTCTCCTTCGTGTAATCTTTT
>JAGGTX010000186.1 GCA_021163525.1 Caldifarciminota bacterium | reverse complement strand
GGGATAATTATAGGCTGTCAGGAGAACAGCCTTTTCTCCCTGTTTTTTCTTTTTGTGGAGTTTTTTTATGGTAACCCTGTCACTCACTTACCCTGCCAACCAGCCTTACCCTGTCCCCAACCTTTACTGTAAATTCACCAAGTAGTGATACAACATATCCAGATGCAGTGCCATTATCAAGTGAATTAACAATCAGGATCTTGCCTACAGGGAGTATGGGTAATTCACCCTTTACACCCTTTGCCTTCCTTGTTCTGTAAATCAGGAAGAGGTCACCAGGTTTTACATCTGGTGCACCAGGTGCTATAAATGCAACCTGGAACGGTCTGTTCACTTCACCCTTCTCTTTAAATGCAATTATCCTTCCTTCCACATTTTTAAGAACAGGCTTTATCTCACCCTCAGGAATATTTAACTCTGGAAGGGGATAAAACAGGGCACCATTTTTTATAGGTGCAAATGAGGCAATGATTTCTGCAATTGCTGAATTCTGTTCTGCCTCTGTTATCTGAACAACCCCCAGAACATCAACAATTTTACCGTATCCCCTGACCTTTCCATTATACCTGAACACTACAAATTTATCCTTCACCATAACTCCATCAACCTGGCCTTTATTAAGAACAACCTTTTCTCCAAGCACTGCTCCCAATTTTGCATCAGTATAGGTTTTTACAACCTTTCCCATTTCTATACTCTGATCTGTGATAAAACCTGCAATAAGCACGGCTTTTTTTGAAAATACCTCTTTTACAAGCCCGGAAACAGTGAATTTCTTCTGGAAGTGCTCTCTTTCAGGGTTAAACACCCTCCTTCCCCCATATTCAATCGCAACACTCTCAGCAGGTTGACTGGTTACAGGTGCTTCTTCGGGTTTGCCCACAGCCTCAGGTGCCGCCTCACCAGGTATTTCAAGTGTAGATGTTGTTAAGACTGTCCTTTCCTTTCCAGTGTATGAGGGAATCACGAAAACCTGTCCTGGATATATCCAGTGGGGGTCTTCAATCTTGTCCTTGTTTGCCTCATATATGATAGGCCAGAGAAATGGGTCTTTATAAAATCTCTCTGCAATGAACCAGAGGCAGTCGCCTTTAACAACAGTGTAGGTTTCACCAAAGAGGGAAAGTCCAATGAACAGAACAAAGAGTATAAGAAATTTTTTCACTTCTCCTCCTTTGCTTTTACAAATTTTAACTTAAGGTCTGCAAGTGTCTCCTCAAGAAAACCTGCTTCTTCAGGGGTAAGATTGCCCTTTGTTTTCTCTTTAAGCATATCCAGCGTCTCAATGGTTATACGAGCAACCTCAAGGTCTTTCTTCTTCTCCCCTGACACAGGGTCTTCAATCAGTCCCATTGATATATATGCCCCTGTTGCCAGACGGACTATGAGGGCAACAAAACTCGCTTCTTCCATCATCTCACTTTAAAAATCATACAGGATTAATCAGTCCTTGTCAATATGTATTATCATGATTGGTAAAAAATTTTGATTCTGGTTGGTATAAATTCAGTTTACTCCTTGACACCTGAAGTTAAAAAAATTAAAATCTCTCTATGGATAAAATGGGCTTAAAAAAGAAGGTTGTCAGGGGAACGTTCTGGGTTTTTATTACCCAGATTTTTACGCAGGCAGTTGCCCTGGTCAAGAACATCATTCTTGCCAGGGTTCTTTCACCCGATGATTTTGGTCTTTTTGGGATTGCCCTTATTGTATTCAGTTTGCTTGAGGCATTCTCCCGTTCAGGTTTTGATGTCGCACTTATACAGAAAAAGGAAGATATAAGAGATTACCTTGATACCGCCTTTGTTGTGAATATAGGGAGGGGCGTTGTTCTCTTTCTTCTCCTCTTTTTCTCTGCACCACTTGTTGCCACCTTCTTCAAGAGGGCAGATGTTATATGGGTGGTAAGGGCAGTGAGTCTTGTTTTTCTTTTGAATGGGTTTGTAAATCCAGGAACGATTTATTTTTCAAGGGAACTTGAGTTCAAGAAACAGTTTCAATGGGATATGTCCAGGAGTATTTCAGACATCGTTGTTAGCCTTTCCCTTATCTTTTTTCTCAGGAATGTCTGGGTGCTGGTGATAAGTATGATTTTTTCATTCCTTACGAGGGTTGTGGTTTCATATTTTATTCATCCATACAGACCAGCGTTTTCTTTCAATCCAGTTTATGCACGTTCCCTTTTCAGGTTTGGTAAGTGGGTTTTTGCTTCAGGCATACTTATTTACCTTTTAACCCAGGGGGATGATGCCTTTGTTGGAAAATTCCTTGGTGTAACAGCCCTTGGTTTTTACAGGATTGCCTATAGATTCTCAAACCTGCCAGCAACCCACATCACCCATGTGATTTCAAGGGTTACATTCCCTATGTATTCCAAACTTCAGGATGACATTCCAAAATTAAGGGAAGCCTATTTAAAAGTTTTACAGATTACTGCACTTATGGCCTTTCCCATTGCGGGCTTGATATTTGCACTTGCATCTGATTTTACAAGACTATTCTTGGGAGAAAAGTGGATTCCCATGGTGGACGCTATGAGGGTATTGTGTTTTTTTGGTGGATTAAGGGCTATTGGTGCAACCATGGGTCCAATTTGGTATAGCACTGGAAATCCAAAGATTCAGGCAAAGCTGGGCCTGTATCAATTGTCCTTTCTTGCAGTAATTATATATCCCTTTGCATTGGTATACAATATCTTGGGTGTGTCTATTGCTGTAACTCTGTCCAATTTTCTGGTTGTAGCATCTGGTATGTATTTTTTGAAAAGAATTATCAAAGTTAGCTTGAGTGAATTTTTTTCTGCAATAGGACCCCAATTACTATCGGCAATTTTAAGTGTTATATCTATTCAGGTATTTATTTATTTTTGCTGTATCAAAATTCAGATTTCCAGTTTTTTCGCATTGACAGTTCTGGGTATTTTTATATATATTTTGAGCATGGGACTGTTTGCCAGAAAAAATGGTATAAGTTATTTGACATATTTAAAGGACTTTGTATCAGGGTGGAAATAAAACGAAGGAGGCAGGTTTCGTATCCTTTTCAGGAGGCATTTGGTGTGTGAAATGAGTCAATGGTCCGATATCTACACGGAAATGGGTGATCCTGATTTATATGTTTTAAGATTAATACATAAAAAGGCATATGAGTTTGCTATTTCTTTTTGTAAAAATAGAATTGTTTTAGAAATTGGTTGTGGGGCGGGTTATGGTTCAAAGTATCTTTCACAGGTGGCTCGTAAAGTTATTTCTGTGGACACAGATGAAAGTGCAATAAATTATGCAAAAAAGCATTATATATCACCTAATGTGGTTTACAAAAAACTTGAGAATCCGATGAGTTTGCCATTTAAGAGTGGTACATTTGATGTCATTGTTATTTTTCAAGTTATTGAACACATTCCCTCTGAGAATGTTAGCAAATTTCTTAAAGAGGTTAAGCGTGTTTTAAAAGAGGGCGGAGTTGCCCTATTTACCACACCAAATAGGAAGTTTAGATTATTGCCTTTCCAGAAGCCTTGGAACAAGCATCACTACATAGAATATACACCACGGCAATTGCAGAAACTTCTTGGAAAAAATTTTAAGCATGTATCTATTCTTGGACTAACAGGCAAAAAAGAGTTAGTATCTTTTGAAAAACGAAGAGTAAAGAAAGCCCAGGTATCAATGTTTTATAATTCTTTTCCTATTAGGGTTATAATTAAGATTATGCAGAAACAACCCTTTGGACATATTAAATTTTTTGTTAAAGAGGTTATAAAAAGCCAATTTTTAATAAGACATCCAGTGCGTTCACACAGAGAAAGTATCGTAAAGAGTTATGGTCTTGATGGATTATATTATACTAAAACCGAACTTAATAAGACCATGGACCTGATGGCGATATGCAAAAAATGAATATTTTAATGGTTTCGCATGACTATCTTCCAAATATTGGAGGGATTGCTGCCCATATTTACAATTTATCTTTAAACTTGGTTAAATTAAAAAATAGAGTAATCGTTTTAACTTCATATAAAGAACGAAAGAAGTCCTTTGGATTTCCGAAAAAATTCCCTGCATATTTCCCAAGAGTTAACAATGGAATAATTGAGTTTCATTTCCCGTATCCAGGAATTATATGCAGAGAAAATTCTAAATTATGGAGTTATATGGAACGCTGGGTCATACAGATTTTAGTAAAACATTATAAGATAGATATTATTCACTGGCATACCTATGATGCTGATTATTTAGCCTTGGAAAAGATAAGAAATATTCCCAAAATTTTTACAAATCATTCTTCCATGTTTATAAAAGACTTTGAGATTGATAAAAAAAAGACGCTGAAAAAGTTCTACTTTGCTGATGCTGTTATAACCCCCAGTTATGAGATACTGGAGAAAACAAAGATGACAGGATTTAAGAAGGAATCAGTCTTTTATATACCCAATGGAGTAGATGTAAACATGTTTTATCCCGAACAGAATAAAAAGATGCATCTTCGTAAGCTGTTGTCAATAGGAGATAATCAGATTGTTGCTATAATTGCCAGGAGATTTGTTGAGAAAAATGGGATCCATGTTTTAGTAAGTGCTCTGAAAATTTTAATAAAGAAACATGAAGGAGATCTAAATAAGATTGCTTTTTTGTTTACAGGAAACCAGGTTAAATCAGACTATGCAGAAAAGATGATGAAAGAGTTGAATGTATTAAAAGATGAGGGTCTGGATATTAGATTCCTGGGGAATGTAGAATACAAAAAAATGCCTGACATTTACAGAATGGCAGATATTTCAATCGTGCCTTCACTGATTGAGGCAACAAGTCTAACCGTTCTGGAATCAATGGCTACTGGATTGGCAGTAATTGCTTCTGATATTCCTGGTATAAATGAATTAATCAAGAATTATCAGAACGGTTTGCTTTTTCCTAAATCTGATCCAGAAGAACTGGCTGAGAAACTTGCTTATTTGATTACCAATAGGGAGCGTATCAACACGCTGGGTGAATTGGCAAGAAAATATGTTGTTCAAAACTATACCTGGGAGAAAATTGCTCAGAAGACATTAAATGTTTATCATACTGTAACAAAAAATGTCAATAACTTACCCAAAGACCAGATTAAATTAGGAGTATAGGTTCCTCTACATGCGGGCAAATGTCAACTAAACATCTCTTAAACACCCGTCCCAGCCATTGAGAAATGTAACATTTTCTCTCGTATGTATGAATTTATCAGAAAAGGAAAAAGTGTTGTTCCAGCGTAAAATTTCACATAGTTAGTTTAAGGCACTGGTTCACTCAATTTTCATTTTTTCTTACCTGTCTCTCATGTATCATCATTAAACCCTTGTTCCTGTGTAATGTTTTTGTGTAAGTCAATTCATACATAAGGCAAACATACCACCGGCAAACACCCCTATTTTCTCCCCTTAAAAAGTCTAAAGTAATACTGCTGTTTATATTTTGCTTAGGTTTTTTGAAGCAAAATAGCCTATTGACAATAACATGTTTTTTGATAACTTCAATTTATGCTATTCTTTATAATTGCTGCCTTCCCTTATAATGAGGTCATTCTTGACCTCCAAGTAAAGGGGCTAAAAAATGTTGATACAGCCCTTGTTATAACTGCGTCCGGGCTAAGGATAGGTGATATACTCACCAGTGAAAAGGGTAAGGACGCAATCAAGTTTTTATATTCAACCGACCTTTTTAAGGATATAAAACTTCAGGCTGAAAGGGAGGAAGGAGGAGTCAGGGTTATTATAAACCTTGAAGAATACCCCATTGTTAAAGAGATTGTGTTTGCAGGGAACAAACATGTCAAGGAGAAGGACCTGAAGGAACTGATTGATTATGCCCTTCCCTCTATTATTTCGGACAGGAAACTTTTCAGGCTCAAGGTGAAGATTAAAGAGATGTACAGGGAAAAGGGATTCAGGGGAACGGAGGTAAGGATTCAGAGGGAGGAGATTGAAGGTGGAATGAAGATTACAATGGTTATCAATGAAGGTAAGAGGCTCAAACTTACAGAGATAGAATTCAGGGGAAATTCAAATGTGCCTGATAGGACACTCGGAAAAAAGGTGAAACACAGGGGTAAACACTGGTGGACATTCTGGAGGGATGGAGAAATAAAGGATTCACTGATCACAGAGGACATCAAGGGTATCCAGGATTATTACCACGAACTCGGGTTTCTTGATGCAAAGGTGGATTCTTACAGGATTGAATCAGAGGACAGTAAAGCCACACTGGTTTATTTTATCACAGAGGGAAGAGTATATTATGTGGGAAATTTATCCTTTGAGGGCAACAGGACACTTCAAAACCTGGATAAATTCGTAAAACTCGTTGAAGGGGATAGGTTTAATCTTAAAAAATTCCAGGAAGGTATCCAGAAGATTTACGAAGACTATACAGACAGGGGGTATCTCTATGCCCAGGTCTCACCCGATATGAAGTACAGAAATGATACTATTGATGTGGTGATAAAGATACAGGAAAACAACAGGGTTTATGTTAAGTACATAAACATTGAGGGGAATGAAAGAACCTATGACAAGGTAATCAGGAGAAATCTCACCATCTATCCAGGGGAACTCTTCAATAGAGAGGAAATTATAAACTCACAGAAAAAACTTTTCAGGCTTGGTTATTTTGAAGACCTTGGATTTGAGATGGTACCAGAAGAATCCAGGGATTCAATCACCCTTGTATTCAAGGTGAAGGAGAAGGAAACGGGGCAGTTCAACGCAGGGATAGGGTATTCAGGTGATGTTGGGTTCACAGGTAATATATCCTTCAATATCCCGAACTTCATGGGAAGAGGACAGGCAGTGAGTTTCAATTATGAGAGAACGCTTGTTTCTGGCGAAACCAATACGCCCATTCAGAACATCAGTTTCAGTTTCCGTGAACCATGGCTTTTTGATACCCCAACAAGTGTTGGGTTAAGCCTCTTTTCCAATTATAGAATCTGGGAGTACTATACAGAATACAGAAAGGGGTTGGAATTCAGTGGTGGAAGGTATATAGGTGAAAAGAGAAATATACTTTTATCAGGTTCATACAGGTATGGACTTACAAACATAAAGGTTGATACAACGAAGTATGTTCCACAGGCAATCATTGATGCAGCGGGTGAAAGGCATGAATCCGGGATAACCCTTGGTCTTGTAAGGGATACGAGGGACAACTATATGGCAGCAAAATCCGGGAGTTACATTTCCTTCTCCCCAAAACTGTTTGGAACAATCTTTGGTGGTGATGTATCATATCTGAAAACCATACTTGAGGTGAGAAGATTTGTTGAATTTTTGCCCGATTTTTCCCTTATGTCAAGGGTCCTTATAGGAAATATCATGCCCATTGGCGAGGACAACATCCCTATCACAGAGAAGTTCATGCTTGGTGGAAGTGGAAACTGGGGAATAAGAGGATACAGGGACAGGTCAATTGGTCCAGCAGAGAATGGATATGTTATTGGTGGTAATACTGCTTTCCTTATGAATTTTGAAATCAGGAGAAGTATAACAAAACAGGCATATGCCCTTGCCTTCTTTGATATGGGTAATGCCTACAGGGATTTCAGGCATGCAAATCTTGGAGAGTTGTATTCAGGTGCTGGAATTGGTTTCAGGATAGAGATTCCAATGATGGGCATACTTGGGTTTGACTTTGGTTATGGTTTTGACAGAGAAAAAGGAGGAAAATGGGAACCCCACTTCCAGTTAGGATACTCGCTTTAATACTTATCATCACCTCTTTTTCATCCTGTTTAAGAGAGAAGGAAACCGTCTTCTCTCCCAGGGATGTTTATACAAGTACTGTTAAGATAGACTCTTTCTATACATATATCCAGCACATCCATACAGGAAACAGCGGTTATCTTTACACAGGAGAATCAGACAGTTTTGTATCCTATGCCATTCTTCAGTTCAATTACCCTGATACACTCTCAATTGATTCTGTTTTCCTGACCCTAAGAGGAGATAGCATAGCAGATACCCTTTATCTTTATTCTGTCCTCTCCGCATGGACAGAGGGCCACATCCTTTATGATTCATTAGCATACCTTCTGGGGCAAATCTTTTATAAGGGCTACTTCAACGACGATTCCATCACAATAAAATTTGATACGCTTCCAGCACACTTTGATTCAAATGGTGTTATAATATACTCAAATGCATTACACAGGTTCTCATCAAGCGAAGGGAGTATGCCTCCCATCCTGACCATATTCTCTGGAGATACCTCATACACATACCGTCCATACAGGGATGCATTCCTGTGTGACCATCCACTCGTTGGAGACACTTTGAAGGATACCCTTCTTCAGGGAAACGGGATTGGTTTTGTCAATGTGTTGTTCATACCTTCTCACTCCCTGCCATTGCATTCAAACTTCTCCAGACTTGAAGTAGGTCTATACTCTCCGACAACCTGCACACTACGGGTGTATTATCAGGATATACTCTCAGATGAAGAACATACTGGTGACACAACTGCCTTCCTTTCCCTTATACCTGTTATTGACGACATGGAGGCAGATTCAGTTGATACCCTTGAATATATACCCGTAGAGGTTAAAATGAGACATCCATTCGCTGTTCCAGGGATATTCACCCTTCCTGCTGATTCACTAAAACTCTATATGATGTATATAATGGAGGAAGAATGATACTGTTAATCTTTGCTTCTTCCTTCGCGCAGATAGGGCTTGGTGACATCCTCGTGCCAGGAACAGGGAGAACTGCTATCATCAGGTCTCCAATCCTCAATGACCACTCTTTCAATCCTGCTTCCTTCTCTGATAAAATCTACACTGAATTCACCTCAAAGGTTACCTTTTCATCAAGCAGACAGTTCACGCCAACCGTATCTTCCATAGGTTTATCCATACCTGCCATGAAGAAGATAAATATAGGCATGGGTGTGGATATGCTTTACAATCAGAATTTCTCCTATACATTCCCACAGGATACAAATGAGTGGGATACATACACCCAGAAAATCACAAGGATTGGGAATATAATTAGATACTTTGGGTTTCTATCATTCAAATCAGGAAAAATGAGGCTTGGAGCAATGTATGGTTACCTCCATGGGAACTCAGAGTATAGGTGGACAATAGACTTCACCAGATACAGGGATATTCATGACACCACCTTCACTGAGTACAAGGGGCTCACCTATTCTGGTGGCATTGCATACACCTTTGATAGAATACAGATGGGCCTTTTCGGTGAAAAGGTTTACCTTGAGGGACAATTTTCACATTACAACATTTGCGCTGGCATATCTTACAAAACAGGGGATATTGAAATCCTGTTTAGCCTTTTCAATCTGAACCCCCAGATAGGTATAATATGGAATGAAATATCACTTGGTGGAGGATATACAAACTGGAGGGATGAGCATATTCTGGAAAAACATGTTGGATTATCTTATACACATAAAATAAAGGATAATCCCTTCACGTTTTTCTTTATGCTCAGACATCTTAAGGATACAGGAACAGGTTATGGATTGGAGGATACAGAATACTGTGCTGGCTTTTCCTTTGAATTTAATGAATAAGGAGGTTTTATGAGAAAAGTATCCATAATAATGATTCTTTTTTCCATGGGTCTTTTTGCTGGAGACAAAATCGGCTTCATAGATTCAAACAGGATCCTGCAGGAATACAAAGGGACAAAGGACCTCCAGAAGCAGTACAACGAAAAGATAAATGAATGGCAGAGGAAGGCAGAGAAGATGAAGAAGG
>JAGGTX010000121.1 GCA_021163525.1 Caldifarciminota bacterium | reverse complement strand
TTCATCCTGACCTTACGGGAATTGAGAATATTTTTCTTTATGGGATTATTCTTGGTATGAAGCGCCGGGAAATAAAGGAAAAACTCGACAGGATTGTGGAATATTCAGGGCTTCAGGATTATATTGATCTCCCTGTAAAAAAATACTCATCGGGTATGAAGGTGAGGCTTGGTTTCTCTGTTGCCATTCATACAGAACCTGATATATTGCTTGTTGACGAGGTGCTTGCTGTAGGTGATGCTGCATTCAAAAAGAAGTGTTATAAGAAGATAGAGGAGCTGAAGAGGAGCGGGATCGGGATAATCCTGGTTTCCCATAACATGAAGCAGATACTTGAACACACGGACAGAACCATCTTCCTGAACAGAGGCAGGATTGTGTTTGAGGGGAAACCAGAGGAGGCTGTGAAAATGTACAATGAATTTCTTGAAAAAAAGAAGGAGGAAAAGATATGAACGAAATCCAGGATAAATTCACCTATGAGGATGTTGAGAATGCTTTGATGAAGCCGAAATCCTGGTGGGCAATTATTGCTATTCTTCCCTTTGTTAGAAGAATTTCATTGTTTATTGCAAACAGGACAAAAATCACACCAAACCAGATAACCCTTTTCTCTTTCGGGCTTGGAATAATCAGTGCCGTTTTCTTCTTCCTCCACACAAAGTTTTTCTTTATTCTGGGTGCAGTATTTTTTGAACTTTCCTATCTCTTTGACTGTGTTGATGGAACCGTGGCAAGGCTGAAAAGGATAGGGAATATATACGGTGATGTGCTTGACCATGTGCTTGACAGGTGGAGGATGTTCATAAACCTGGTTGCTCTCACATTAGGTTATTACCATCTTACAAGGGAAACAACCATAATCACACTGGCATTCATTTACACATTCCTGAACATGGTCAATTTTTACTACTCATACACATTCAACAGGGTATCAGCAGGATGGGCAAAGAGAACGGGTAAGAGCATTATTAATACAAAGGTCAAAAGTCCCAAGCCAGGTTTTCTTAACAAATACATAGACTTCATGGTTGAACGGCATTATGCAGTCTTTCCTGGTGATATTGAAAGTGATGCACTTGTATTCTTCTTTGGGCCTATCCTTGCCGCCTTCAATATATACAGCATAAAGGTATGTTTGATTCTTGGTAGCATACTTATTGGATTGACAGGTGGACTGAGATTATGGAGGTTCATGCTCAAAATAGCACACGCAATGAAAAGAAAATACAGGAGGCTCTCAATATCCCGGAAAAGGGATGTAAAAGTCTATGGGGTTGTTCTTGCTGGTGGGATTGGTGAAAGAGTGGGTGAAGGTGTGCCAAAGCAATTCTTAACCATTGCTGGAAAACCTGTTTTTATACATACACTTGAGAAGTTTGAAAAGCATCCCTTGATAAAGAAGGTTATCCTTGTTATGCCAAAGGAATGGACAGAAAAGGCAAAGGAGGAGATTGAAAAGTATGGAATAAAAAAGGTTCATGATATAATACCTGGAGGGAGGACAAGGCAGGAATCCAGTTATAAGGCAATAGAATACCTTGAACCCATGTTGAGGGACGAGGATATAGTTGTGATACACGATGCAGTAAGACCCTTCGTCACTGAAGAAATAATCACACGTTCAATTGAAGGGGCACTGGATTATGGTGGTGCAGATGTTGTTATACCCGCAACAGATACCATTGTGCAGGACGGGACAAGGTTCAGTGGATTTATCCACAGGATTCCTGACAGAAGCACATTGAGATACGGACAGACCCCCCAGACATTCAGGTATGGAATTATCAAGTATGCACATAGAAAGGCAAGGGAGGAAGATTTCCAGGCCACTGATGATGCGGGCCTTCTTATAAGGTATGGGTTTGATGTTAAACTTGTTGACGGCTCTCCTGAGAACATGAAGATAACTACAAAATCAGACCTTGTGCTTGCAGAGTGTCTTTATAGATATTTTCAGGAGAAGAAATGAGGTCAAAGATAATAAGGCTTGTAAAACCCTACAAGTTTGAAGAACAAATCCGGGTTTATAAAAAGAAAAAGGGCTGGTCTTATGTTAAACCAACACTTGGTAGTATATGTGCAGCTGACATGAGGTACTACACGGGGAAGAGAAGACCTGAGGCCCTGAAGCAGAAACTGCCCATGGCACTTCTCCATGAGGGTATTGGACGGATTGTTGAATCAGAGACATTAAAAAAGGATACAAGGGTGGTGATTGTTCCAAACATACCAGGATATATACATTCACCTGAGAAGTTTCCCTCTCCTGAAAAGTGTTGCAGGGCCTGCAGGCATGGAGAGATTGGTGAAAATCACTGTGAAAATATCCACTTCCTCTCCAGTGGATACGATGGCCTGACCCAGAGCATAATCCAGCATCCAGACCCATGCCTTATCCAGATACCGGACGATGTCCCTGATGAGATAGCGGTTTTATCTGAACTCTCCACGGTTGCATACACTGGTGCAAAAAAACTTAAACTACTTGATAAGAATGAGAAGATTGCAGTGTTTGGCGACGGGCCTGTGGGATACATAGTTGCAGTTGTTTTAAGTTTCACCAAAACCATCAAGAGACACAACCTGTATGTTGTTGGAACCGATGACGAGAAATTGAAAAAGTTTGGGGACTTTGCCCACACCATAAACATAAGGAAGAGGGCAATCCCTTCCAATCTGAGATTTGGTAATCTATTTGAATGTGTGGGTGGTATTTACTCAGAAGAGGCAATAAATACCATTATAGATGTAGCAGAGCCTGGTGCATGGATATACCTTTTGGGAGTCTCTGAGTTGTTTGTCCCCGTGAATACAAGGGATATTCTTGAAAAAGGATTGAGATTGATCGGGATAAGCAGGAGTTCAAGGTTTGAATACCCCATCATACTTGAATACATGAGGGAGCCCGAGATGCAGAGGCTTCTGAAGAGGGTGATTATAAACAGGTTTTTCAGAATCAGATCGGCAAAGGAACTTACAGAGGCATTTGACTTTGCTGCTGCACACAGGGTATGGGGTAAGATATATGTCAGACTTGAAATATCCTGATTTCAAGGAAATAGAAGCCTCCCTGATGAGGCCGAAGTCCTGGTGGGCAGTCGCTACTGTCCTTCCTTTATTGAGACCCTTTCTATATGTCTATATGAGGTTTACTCCCCTTCCTGCATGGGTCTTAACCCTTTCATCCTTCTTTTCAGGTGTTTATAGTGCCTGGGAGTTTCTCAATTGCAGGTTTGTCACAGGTGCACTTCTTTTCCAGTTATCATTCTTTCTGGACTGTGCAGACGGTGCTGTTGCAAGGCTGAAGAAAAAGACCTCTGATTACTGGGGCTACATTGATTTTATGCTTGATAGATTCAGATTCTTCTTCATGGTAACAGGGCTTGCCCTTGGCACATTCAATATTTTTACTGGCATGCTCTTCCTCTTTCTGGGATTTCTCTACTTCCTACCCTGGAAATTTATAGACAGGATAAGGGAGAAGAAAAAACCAGGTGAGTACTTCAGGTATCCAATAGATGTTGAGGCACAGGCTCTTGCCTTTTTCATTTTTCCCATTCTCAGAAAGGTGAACATGGGATTTATTGCTGGTTCAGGCCTCCTATTTTTTGACTTTCTTCTCTTTTCCTGGTATTACTTCAAATTGTTGAGAAGCAAAAAACAATGAAGAAACATCTCTGTATAATCACAGTGGGTTTTGGATTTGGTGGTGCTGAAAGGCTGATTTTTGACCTTGTTTCAAACATAAAGGAATACAGATTTTCAGTTATCGGGCTTAAAGGCGACGGTATTTTAATGGAGAAACTGGAAAAATCAGGGATTGCAGTGTCCACCCTTGGTGGAACAAATACCTTTGATTTCAGGGTCTTTCCCAGACTTCTCACTCTGCTGAAAAGATTAAAACCAGACCTGATTCATACCCACCTTATAAAGGCGAACTGGCTTGGAAGAATTGCAGGGAGAATATTGAATATACCTGTAATATCAACCATCCACAATATTTATACATTTATGAACCCCTTTGAAAGAATGGTTGAAAGATTCACAGCACCATTATCAATCAATATTGTATGTTCCAGAACAGTTCTTAAAATGAACAGCACACTGATTGGTGATTTTTATCAGGGGGTCATTAACAATGGTGTTGATGTCCCCAAAATAACATCTGGATTAAATCTGAATAAACTACTCACCATATCCAGGCTTGACATGAGACAGAAGCGAACAGACATCTTAATCAGAGGTTTTTCACTACTTGCCAGAGAATTCCCTGGATTGCATCTCACCATTGTTGGTGAGGGCAGGGACAGAAATAAACTTGAATTACTAACAAAAAAACTTGGGCTCACAAACAGGGTTAAATTCACTGGATTTATACCTGTTGATAATGACCTTCTAAAGAACTCTGGAATCTTTGTCCTTGTGAGTGAATTTGAAGGACTCCCATATTCATTACTTGAGGCCATGGCATCCGGTCTTGTCCCTGTCGTGAGCAATGTTGGTGGGATAAGGGATGTGGTAATTGATGGTGTAAACGGATTACTCCTTTATAAAAATTCCCCAGCGGAAGTATATGAGAAAATAAAATACCTGTTAACCAACAAGGACAAAGCAGAAGAAATGAAAATACATGCAAGAGAAACAATAATAAACAACTTCAACATAAAAAAAACCATTCAAGCATGGAGAGAACTCTATGAGAAAACTTTAACTGCTAAACACAACCATTTAAAAATAAACAGATTACATGTATTAAATTCAACCCACTCAAACATAGTCCAATAAGTCTGTCGATTTTTAATATCTTTGTGGATAAGAACTTACGCATATCATTTTGATTTTAAGATGGTTACAAAGTTATCCCAATTTATCCACAACTTTTCCACATGGGAATATTATTTCCCTGGCATAAGGAGATTGATTGCTGCATCAACCACCTCAGGGTCAAATTGCTTCCCTTTCTCCCTTTTTAATTCCTCTATGATCTGCTCTATACTCATGGAGGGTCTGTATGGCCTTTCTGACATCATTGCCTCTATTGAGTCTGCAACAGTTAATATCCTTGCACAAAGGGGAATCTCTTCCCCTTTAAGCCTGTCCGGGTATCCCTTGCCATCGTATCTTTCATGATGGTGCAAAACAATTTCAGATGCCTTTTCCAATCCCTTTATATGTGAAATTATCCTTGCACCAATTACCGGATGCTCCTCCATCTCCTTCCTCTCCTCTTCTCCAAGTGGTCCGGGTTTCCTGAGTATCTTTTTTTCAACAATCACCTTGCCTATATCATGCAGCAATCCTGCCTTGTAGAGGGCATCAATTTCATCCTCTGATAGTCCCATCTTTATACCAATCCTCACAGCAAGCCTGGCGACATTCTCTGAATGATTCAAGGTGTACGAATCCTTCTGTGATTCCAGTTCAGAAAGGACCTTTATAATACTTGATGTTGTCCTGACTGCCTTTTCATAAAGTTCTGCATTCTTTATGGCAATTGAAACCTCAAGTGCAAAGGCCTCCAGTATGTCAAAACTCTCCTCATCGTATCTTGCTTCCTTCTTTGAATAAATATTCAGAATCCCATAAATTTCCTCATCAATAAGTATGGGAACGGAGAGCACAGAAACTATACCCTCCCTTTCTATCAATTCACGGTCCCTATCTATTAAATCTGCAAGATTGGTAATAAACATTGGCTTACCTTTATAGATTTTATCCCTGACCAGGCGGGCTTCTTCAAGTGTAATGTAATGGGATGCCCTGAACTCATCAGAAAGACCGTATGATGATACTATCCTGAAAATTTCTTCTTTCTCCTGTTGAAGCATCAGTGAACAGGCATCTGCATCAAATAGCTCCCTGGCAACGCTAACGATCAGGTCAAAGACTCTACCAATATCCATCTCTGCAACAATCAATCTACCTGCCTTATCCAGGTTCACAAGTGCCTCAGAGCGTTTTCTCAAACCATCAAGGCTCTTCAAAAACCTAAGAAGTAATGAAATTTGCGAATTAATATATTCAAGTAGTTCCACCTCTTCATCCATGAAGGGTTCTCTTTCAGGGTGTCTTGCAATGTAGATGAATCCAAAGGGTTTCCCGAACACAAAAACGGGGCTGCATATCACATGTTTAATATTGAAGTATTTTACAAATTCCTTCCTTATGAACGGGTCATGGAATGCATCATTGGTACAGTAACTCTTCCTGTTCTCCATTGCAACTCGTGCAATGCTGTTTCCATCAAGTTTGAACCTGAAAGTATCCACCTGTTCTGGAGTTGTATTAAATCCAGGACCAACTGCATAAACCATGTTATTTGCAGAGTCATAAAGGGTGAAAACAGCAAGGTCTGCCTTTAATATACGAGCAATCCTCACAACAATATGGCCATAGATATCCTCTATTCTCTCAGTCTCTGCTATCTCATTTATCAATGCAATAATCTCGCTGTTTATGTAGTTGTATGCAGAAATTTCAATAAGGGTGAATACAAATGGCCTCGCACCATCAATCCATTCCTTGAAGTGGGGTTTTGACCCTTCTTCAACCTTGAATACAATGCCCTTCCCATTCTTTTTAACCACACATATTCCATCCTGCCAGCTTATTCCATCCGGGGATTTATGAAATATTTGCATCACCTCTTTTTCATAAAGAGGAGGCAATAGTGAATGAAAGATAAAAGCATCTTCAATCCGCAGGTTCTCCTGGTTTAACTCCTCTTTTAAAATTTCTATACTTTTCTTCACATATCCACCATAGGTGAAAAATTTCATTAAGTCAATAGAAAAATTTATTGACAAAATTTTTATTTTGTGATACAAAATTGAAAAATAGGAGGTCGGATGAACAGCATAATAGAAATTTCTATATTTTTTATAATTGCATGTACCACCTATGGAAAATTCATTGCAAAGATACTCTTTAAACCTGACAATACCAATAAAAAACCGGCTGTTGCACAACAGGATGGGATTAATTATGTCCCCACTTTGTATCGCTGTTTCCCTTCTGGAACTCTGGCTGATTATTAAGGGCATAATTGTTTTGCAAGGAGGTAATAACCTTGTTCAGAAAAAAGAAAAATAAAAATCATTTTGACTGGAGAAAAACCCTTACAAAATTCGTCCTTATTCCTCTCCTATCCGCAATCATAGGTGGGTTGGTTTCATATGGATTCTTTCTTATAAAACTGAAGCGAGAAAGGGCTGAAGTTCAGGATGTATCAATTTATGTATCCAACAATAATGTGTCAGGATGTTTTGAGGGAAGCATGGTTGTTAAATATAACAGGAATCAGTGGTGGCTTTACCATGGTAATGTGATAATAAAAAACACAGGTTATGCAGACCTATCTGATGTTCCAGTTGAATGCCTGATAGATGGATTTATTACAGGTAGGCCCGTCATAATCAAGGAGCCTGTCAAATCAACCATAGATAAGTTTGAGATAATAAAAATTGAGAACGGAGAGAAAATAAAATTCTTCATTCCTGCATTGAGGAGAAACCAGAGTGTTTCAGTAGAATTCTTCTATTTTGCAGATAGACCAGAAATACCTGCCCAACCCGTATGTGAACTTGAAAAACCTGGTATAAGGATAAGAACACTCCAATTAATTTACAGGTAAAAATATAACATGCTCACACAGAGGGATTATTATTCCAGAACTTCTGCATTTACAAGGTAATTTAAAAACTCCATCTCTATTGTGAAATCAACATTGTGAACCTTCACATATGGAGGAACACTCAGGTTTTCCGGTGTGAAGTTAAGGATTCCTGAAATCCCTGCAGACACAAGGATTTCAGCGGTGTGCTGAGCTGCCTCTCCAGGGGTGGTTAGTATAGCAAGTTTTATACCATATTCTTTTACAAACTCTGGAATCTTTGAGTCATCCTGTATCCTCACATCACAGAACTTCTTACCAATTTTGCTCACATCCACATCAAACGCACCAACAATTCTGAATCCTCTATGTTTCAACAGTTTAGAAGCAAGGAGTGCAGACCCAAGATTACCCACTCCAACAAGGATTACAGGGATATAGGATTTCAATCCAAGAATCTCCCTTATACGTTGTATCAAATCCCTTACAGGGTATCCTTTACCCCTCCTACCAGTCTTCCCAATGAAACTCAAATCCTTCCTTATCTGGGTATCTGGAATTTCAAGTATTTCAGAGAGCCCCTTTGATGAAATATGTGTTATCCCCCTGTGGTCCAGTTCCTCAAAGGCCCTTAAATAAAGTGAAAGTCTCTTTACTGTGGGTAATGGGAGCCTATTTTTCAAGGCTTATCTCTTCAAAATCAAACCAGAAACCAGTCCTCTTAATATTGTCAATCTCCGCCTGTATCAATTCAGCGTGTGCCTCTTCCATTTCCAGAAGTCTCTTTGCAATCTCCTTTATATTGGTATCCTCCGCCTTTTCATAAATCTCCCCGTAGGTCTTAATGGCATCATTCTCAAGGTCAAGTGCAACGCGGAGAGCATCAAGGTCACTCAATCCTGTATCACCCCTTCCCTTTATAAGTGCTGAAGAAATGTGGGGTAACAACTTTTCTATGTCTGATGAACCTATTTCTGTCTTCACGGTTTCTCCACACTCGCCATAATGGTCAAGTTCCTTCTGTATAATCTCTGCATGGCCAAATTCATCCATGGCAAGCCTGATGAACATATCCTTTCCACTTATATTCTTTGTATCCCTTGCAAACTTCAAGTATTTATACAACGCATCCTTTTCAGCCTTTAAGGCAGACTTTAAGAGTTCAAGAACATTCTTCATAATCCCCCCTTTTAACAATTACAAGTTTCGCCCTTGCATATGCATAAACCTCGCCGTCACCATCTACAATCCTTGCTCCGGCAAAGATGACTTTACCTCTCACCTCTTCAACATATCCCTCTGCAATATACTCCGTTTCAACTTTTACAGGCTTTTTATATCTCACGGTCAATTCACCTGTTACAGTAACATATCCAAGTGAGGCTGCTGCATAAACACACATCTCATCAAGGACTGCTCCAACCATACCACCATGGACGACCCCTGTGTACCCCTGGAAATACTCCTGGTATGAAAAAACGGTCCTTGATTTTCCATCCCTGTAATCAATCCTCAATTTCAATCCAACAGGATTTTCAAGCCCACAAAGCAGGCATTTGTTTTCATTCACAAATTTCATAGATATATAATAAGAAAAAATCAGAATAATTCAATAGA
>JAGGTX010000099.1 GCA_021163525.1 Caldifarciminota bacterium | reverse complement strand
TTTATGCTGGCAGGCCTTGTATTGACAATCATTTACGATTTAATCACCAATCTTGGTGGATTTATACTTTTTCCAACGGGTAAAACACTCATTGCTTATCTGATTGCTGGTGTCCCTTTTGCAGCCATCCACTGCCTTTCAAACCTGGTAATATTTGGACTTGTGGTTTATCCTCTAACAAAAAAACTAAAAAGGAGGTTCTCATGATTTTTTTGTTTTTTGCCTTTGAAGGTATATTCATCCCCGGTATCACAATCTATGGGGATAGGTTATTCACGGGTTCGTACAATACAACCATTGTTGACAGCACCCTGATTGATTTAATTGGTTCTCCAGTGAATGCCCTTGATTATGCAGGCGGTGTTGATGTTTACTCTTATGGTGGTCCATATGCACTAACACAGGTTAAGGCATTGGGTGGGAGGTCAGTCCAGACATCTGTTTTCATTAATGGTATTCCTGTTAATGATGTAAAAACGGGGGTTTTTGATATGAGTCTTCTCAATGGAAACATAACAGGGATTGAGGTGTTGAAGGGTGGATTGATTCTTCCCGGTGTGAACAGTACAATGGGAACAGGAATAAACTATGTAAAGAGGCCTGAAAGTAAATTCAGACTTTCACTGGGCGGCTATGGTTATTTAGATGCTGGCGTGGGATATGAAAAGAACAATGATGGTTTCACCATTGATTTTTCCCGGTACAGGGGTTTTCGTTCCAATCAGGATGGTTATTCAGGTGGTTTTGATGTTTTTTTCAAAAACCTCTTCATTACAGGGACACTAAAGAAAACAGGGGTTCCAGGACCGTATCCAGGTAAGACAATCCCACCATATGGCGACTCAACCGCTTACTCAATATATGATACCCAGGAAGACAGATTCTTTGCCTTTTCCTACAATACCAGAACTGAAAGGTATCAGATGAACATCTATGGGATTTATTCAAGGATGCTTCCATATTCAAGGTATATTGATTATTTTTCAGGGAATGAGGTTGAGGAAAGGGATGATTACAGGACATACTCTGCTGGCATCACTGGATTTTACACATACAGCACCGTGAATACAGGTTTCAGTATGAGGATAGATTCTGCCGCATTTTTTAGACCTGATACAACATGGGGCAAATTAACATATGCCATTTCAGTTTCTCCATCCCTTGAAAAGATGTTTTCAAACCATGCCTTCTTTGGAAGTGGCTTCAATATTGATATTGGTAAAGCCACAGGAAGGGTGTGGAGCAGTTATATGGTTGCAGGATACAGGAAGGGTTTTGAGGTTTATGTTAAGGGTTCAAGGGATTTCAGAAAACCAACCATAAACGAACTTTACTGGCCTCTATTTTCAAATCCTGACTTAAATCCTGAGATTTCAAAGTCCATTGAGGCAGGGTTCAGGAATAATATGTTTTCCATCACAGGTTATTACAGGGATGTTGCAGATATGATTGGGTATGATGCCTCTTTTATTCCTGTGAATATAAATCGTGCCTATATAAAAGGTATAGATGTTGCTCTCAATTACTCAATCTCAAATGTGAAGGTTACCCTTACTTATAACTGGGTGAAGGGTGTTGAAAGACTCTGGACAGTGGCATACTACGATAGTTTAAATAATCCTGTTATGGATACATTCTACATTCCCCTTGAATACACACCTGAAAACAGGGCCTCCTTGATGTTATATACCCTCAAAGACCCGAATATATTTGTTGGTATAAGATACAGGGATTACATGGTGAGGTATGTTAGAAGCATGGGAACATGGATAATATACAACCTTCCTTCCTATCTTGTGCTTGATGCAGGTATTACAAAAAAACTGGGGGATTTAAAGGTTCGTTTTATCATCACAAATCTGCTAAATACAGAGCAGAGGGTGTGGTTTGGTTATACACCTGATACCTACTATTTAGGTGAACCACGCTCATTCAGGCTGGAGGTGATGGGAAGGATTTAACCGAAGAGCCTTAAGTCAACCCTGAAAGCCTTTCAGGGTCCATCAGGCTGATGCTTTTTTTCCATACTCAAAGAGGCCACCAGCATTAAATATGTCAATCTGGACAGGTGAAGGCTTTTTGCAGGAAATGGTGGTTCCATCCTCCTTCAGGATGACACCATCTTCAAAGTCCAGTTCAATCTGCTCCCCATGTTGAAGCAGCCCTTTCTCTATGTATTCCTCAATCCCGGGACATTCAATTATAGGGAATGCTGAATTTATTGCATTCCTCCTGTATATTGCACCAAAGGAGGGGGCAAGAATGGCACCAACCTTCAATGCCCTGAAACAGTCAACCGCCTGCTGCCTTGATGAACCCGCACCAAAGTTATGTCCAGCAATAAGTATATCATTCTCCTTCACAAGTTCAGGAAAGTTTTCATACCCTTCAAGATTCCCGAGGGCGTATTTACCCATTTCATTTATATCCGTTATGTGAAGATATGCATTGTGGTAGATCTGGTCTGTGTCAATATCCTTTATCAGGTCACCATTTTTATCAGTGAGTAGAAACACCCTTCCCTTTATCTTCATAGGACCTCCTCTGGAGGGGTTATTTTTCCTGTGATTGCAGATGCCGCTGCAACTGCAGGGGAGACAAGAAAGGTTTTCCCCTTACCCTGTTTTCCCGGGAAGTTCCTGTTTGATGTATTGAGGCTCACTTCACCCTCTCCAATCATTCCAACATGCCCCTCTGCACATCCTGCACATGAGGGGTTCATTATAACGGCACCTGCCTCAAAGAATCCCTGTAGTGTTCCATCAAGCATCAATTCCCTGTAAACCCTCTTTGTCGCAGGTGCAATCACAAGTATGGTTCCAGGATGCACCTTCTTTCCCTTTATAATCCTGTATGCATCATGGAAGTCTTCAGTCCTTCCATTTGTGCACGAACCTATATAAACAGCATCAACCTTTTCACCCTTCAATTGGTCAACATCATGGACATTGTGGGGATGTGGAGGAGCAGCAATCTGGGATTTCAAGCCTGTTATGTCAATTGTTTTAACATCACTGTAAACCGCATCTTCATCAGCATAAATCACCTCTATTTCTTCTTTACCTGTGAATTTCTTAACCTCATCTATTGTCCTGTCTGTAAAGGGTATAAATCCTATTATACCCCCCATCTCTGTGACCATAGAGAGGAATGTTATCCTTCCGTAAAGGGGGAGATTCTCAACAGGGTCTCCGTAGAATTCAATGGCCTTACCAAGGGCAAAGTCTGTCTTTATCTCC
>JAGGTX010000041.1 GCA_021163525.1 Caldifarciminota bacterium | reverse complement strand
GTTTATCCCGGCAGTGCTATTACCAATCACAACATATTCCATAGGGACCTCCTTTATTTTTCATACAAACCATATTAACAGGGAAAAACAGGGTGTCAATAGAGAATGTTAACTTTTTCACAAAGTTCTGATTATAAGCATATTCTAATAAACTTATAAATCGTAACTAATTTATTCTTAATTTGTTATATATGTGTGTTTTGATGGAACACCCGTAAAAAATCTACATTTGTGATTTTTTTATCAATCTGCAGGTCTTTCATGTGCCTGTTTTGTAAGTTTTTGATATTTCGTGAATTACAGGTAAAGACCTCTGTCAAGGATGTATGCTTCCACTCTCTCTGGAACAAGGTATTTTATGCTCCTTCCCTCTTTTACCCTGTTTCTGATTTCTGTTGATGAGATATCAATCAACCTTGTATCCAGGGAGTGCATACCTTCAAGGTGTTCAAAATTGAAACCCTTTCTCTTGAGTACATATACGGGGGTGGTCTTTAAAATCTCCTCCCATCTGTGCCACTTCTTGAAATCCTTTGCCTGATCTGCACCAATGAGCAGGCAAACCTCGCCGTAAATATTCTTCAGGTAATTGATGGTCTCAATTGTATATGAAACCCCACCCCTTTTAATCTCATAGTCACTCACATTTAGAAGAGGGTCATGTTCAATTGCTATCTCAACCATTTTCAATCTGTCTTCGGCAGTGGATGTCTCAACCCCTACCTTGAAGGGAGACACATGGGCAGGGACAAGTATAATCTTTTTCAAACCCAGCAATTCAATCACATCTCTGCAGAGAATTAGATGACCTGTATGTATCGGGTCAAATGTTCCACCAAAAATGCCGATCATCTCAACTTTTCAATTCTCTTTTTTGCCTTCTCCTTCAATTCTCCCTCAACAAGGCTGTAGGCCTTCCTTGCCTCGTCCTTCTTACCCAGCTTCTCGTAGCATTCACCCATCATAAAGAACACCTTGTCCTTCAGAACTGTCCCCTTATTAGCAAGTTTATCAAGATATATGAGGGCTGACCTGTATTTCCCAAGTTTCATATAGATCCTTGCAATCTCAAGGTCCTTCATATCCAGTTTCTTAATCAATTCGTTCCTCTCCTTCTCCGCCTCTGACCTGAAGTCCGAGTTGGGGAATCTCAAAAGGAATTGATTGTAGGCATCAATTGCCTCTTTTGTGATCTTCTGGTCCCTCTGGGTGATTGGAGACATGTGATACAGGCACTGCGCCTTTCTCAGGGTTGCCTTCTCAACATATGGACTACCAGGAAAGTTGGTTATAAGGAAGTTGTACTCATCAAGCGCGGTCTCATAATCCTTCTTCATAAAGTAACTCTCAGCAATATAAAACTGAACCTTATCAAGGTATCTGCTCCCTGGATGCTCTGTAAAGAACCTGGAGAACACCTCAATTGCCTTATCATACTTTCTCTTTTCAAAGAGATTAATTCCCTTTTTCAGGTCCTCTTCAGGGGTTGTAGAAACGGGTTTCACATGCTTTGCACACCCAAGCACAAGTAAAATCATAATCACACTAATCCTTCTCAATTCAACCTCCCATCCTGTTACACAGTTCAATCCTCTTCTGTGCCTTCCTGACAATGGCATTACTTGAAAACCTGTTCAGGTCTATCACCTTCCTGTAATAAATCTCTGCTTGCCTTGAATCATTCTTTGAAAAGGCAATATCTCCAAGGAGGAAGTATGCATCATCTATCAAGACCTCTGGAAGACCGATTCTTATTGTCTCCTTCAAAAACTCCTCAGCCATCACATAGTTACCCTCTTTGAAAAACTTCTTTCCAAGAAGGAAGGAGACCTTCCCGAGTTCATACCTCACCTCCCATCCACCATTGATCTTCTCACCATTCTTCAAAACAGAGTATGCATTTTCCAGACTACCAAGTTTCTGGAATGCCCTTGCCAGTTTAAGCCTTGTATCAATGTCAGTGGAATCGGTGAGGAGCCACTCTTCATAGTACTGGACTGCATCCTCATAATCCTCCCTGTCATAGTAGTAGTCTCCAAGATACTTCAGGTCCTCTTCTCCTTTGTAATCAGGGTCCAGTTTCTTCAATGTGAGGATACACTGGACCGCTGCATACCTCCTTCCCGATTTCATTGCCTTTTCTTTATACTCCTCCACTATCTTCAAACCATCCTTGCAATTTTCAGGATGCAACCTGCATAGTTTCTCTACGGTTTCTATGCCTTCAGAAGGGTGGTCTATCTTGAAGTGGATCTTTGCAAGCATCAGGAGTGCCCTTGCAGATGAATCTGAGGATAAAAGGGAAATGGCCTTCAATGGCTCCATCTTCTTCATGTAGATTTCTGCCCTCTTTATCCTCTTCTCTGTTTTACTGCAACCCGCAAGGGCAATGATTATCAGGAGAAACCTAAAGTTTCTCAATAATCCTGCTCACGAGTTTTGAAAGTTTTGGTTCTGCCTCCTCTGCAATGGCAAGAATCTTCTCATGGCTCATGGGTTCAAGTGCATCAGGAAGTCCCATGTCCGTAACAACAGAAATTCCCAGGACCTTTATGCCCATGTGCCTTGCAACAATCACCTCTGGAACAGTGGACAT
>JAGGTX010000235.1 GCA_021163525.1 Caldifarciminota bacterium | reverse complement strand
TTGCGTATCCTGATCTCTGTTGAGCCGTTTTTCTTATCAGAGAGGTTGAGTGCCAGAGAGATTGAATCCATGGACATGTTCCTGAATGTGAATGTATGAATAGATATATTTCCTATGGCAGCAGGGTTCTGTGGCTTACCTTTAACACTGATGTTCATCCTCAGAATTCCATCCATATCAAGTCTTTTAACAAATTTTTTCACTACCCCAATATCAAGAGAATCGCTCCATGCGCTTACATCAAGAGTCCCTGATACAAATTCACCACCAGCAAAAAGTCTTCCCATCTCACCCATAACAACAAGGGTATCCAGGTAAAAATCAGACCCAACCCTCTGTGCAATCAGGTTTATTTTATCAATATTTATTCCCTCATAATTAGAGTGATACAATTGAATATTAAAGTTACCATTGAAGTTTTTATCAAGGTTGAATGTGATGTTTCCGTTGAGTTCTGTTCCCGTTCCTGTGAATTTTTCAAGGTTGAGTTTTGTTAGTTTTAGTTTACCCACTGTGATTCCCTGAATCTCCCCTGCAACTTCACCTGAGAGTTCAGAATCCACTGTGAGATTTGCTATGTATTTTTTCCCATTGAGTTTTGCATCAATATTGACGAGGTTGAGTGAATATCCTTTGAATATTGGTTTCCTGAGGTTTATCCTTGCTTTCACATCGGGTTCCTTAATTTTTCCGCCAACCATTGCCTTCAGGTTGAGAATTCCTGTGAGTGTTGTATCCCTTGCAATCCCCTGAAATTTACTCAAATGGATATTTGTCATAAGGAGAGAAAGGTTGAGTGTGGTATCAATTATTCCATCAACAAACATTCTTCCACCGATTAATCCCATTGAAAGTGAATCAATTTTTATGCTGTTTATGTCTTTAATAAGGATTTTCCCGTTCATTCCTGAAACCAGTTCCTCTTCATCCAGATTAAAAGCAAGCCTTGAAAATCCAATATTCATTCCAGAGGTATCACTTATAATGGATAGGGTGGCGTTCAGGTCAATTTTATGCCCCTTTGAATAAGCCCTTATACTATCAAGTCTTATGCTTTTGACTGTGATAGGTGGTATCTTTTTCCGCTTTTTCTCAGGAAGGTTTAAATGCGCTTTCAGACTTTCGGGTGCATTCAAATCCAGCCCTATTACAACGACGTTTCTTATTTTTAATTTCTTAATTTCAAGAGGGTTAAAGTTTGCACCACAGTAATCAAGTTTAACGATGTCTTCACCATTCTCTGACCATTTAAACCCTCTTATTCTGATGCTTACAGGTGTAAGCCTCAAACTCTCAATAGATACTTCACCCTTGAGGAATCTGTTTGCGAGCCTTTCAACAATATTTTTCATATAAGGGGTATTGAGAAAAATAATTATCCCGATTATCACGGTCCCGAGTATAATCCCTGTGATTTTTAGGATTAACTTGAACCACCTCACAGTATTCCTCCAATGTTCAAAACAAAGTTCTTTTCACCTTCACACACACCAAATTCAAGCCTCAAAGGGCCCACAGGTGTGATGTAATTTATTCCCAGGCCATAGGAAAAATATGTTGTCTGGATGAACAGACCATCATAAAACGCAATGAAGTACAGTGAGGGAATAATTCTATATTTAACCTGAAAATTGAATGATTTGAACCGATCATAGTATCTTTTCTGTGTGAGGGAATCAACTATCTCCCCAACAGAGTAGGCAGGAAGTCCCCTCACTGTTGTTCTCCCGTCTGTATAAAAGAGGCTTGAGAATGTGGGAAGGGCGGTATAAAATACCTTTCCAGTCCCTCCAAAGATTTCAAGGACAATTTTCCCAATGCCAATAGCACCACCAGCCTTGAAAAGGTATGACTGGAAGTTATTATCACCTCCAAGGAAGCCACCACCATGTGCAAGGTTCACAAGGAATTTTATTCCCCTTGTTGGGTCAAAGGGGTTATTCCTGAAATCAACCTCTGTATGGAATGAGAGAACCCTTTCATATGACTGATAAGAGGCAGTATCATTTAGGGTGTTCTCATCCTTCCATTTTATGCTGATATAACCACCGCGATTTTCTGAATGGGTATAACCGAGTTGTCCCTCGTATACCTTCAGGAAAGAATGGTACTCTTTAACCTCCTCCATGAGTTTATACTTAAGTATCAGGTTGAATGGTGAATAAAGAATGTCTCTGGAGGTGAATGTTAAGAAAATATTGTCCTTTCTTCCTCCGTTTATTCCAAAACCGTATTCACCGGTTATTTTAAGCCTGTGTTCGCCCCCAAGTATTCCCCTCTTAACAATTCCACCCTTTGCAATGAGCCACTCTGGTGAAAGGAAACCACCACCAAAGGTTATATCCAGCAATCTGGAAGGGTAGAGGATGAATTTAACAACAACAGAGTCTTTTTGTTCAAGTTCTCCTTCTGTTATTGTCTCTATCCTTCCAAATAGATGGGTTGAAAGCAGGTCCCTCTTTATCCTGGTAACCTTTTCAGGGTTGTATATTTCACCCTTTTTAAGGGTAATGTATTTTTTTAGTACTGATTCCCTGATTTTTGTCCTGTTCTCAACCTGGATATCTTTTATATAAACCCGTTTGCCTTCCTCAATCAAAAACTTTACAATAACACCCATGTCTTTCAGAACAACGAATGTGTCCCTGACATTGGCGTAGGCAAATCCCTTCCTTGAATAATAATCCATAATGGCATAGTTTGAGAGAGTGATCCTGAGTGCGTCATATGGCCCCCCTTTTTTAACCCTTAACAGGGAAATAATTGAATCCCTTGGGATGTTGAAGTTCCCGAGTATCTCAATCTTTTTTATAGGGTAGAGCATTCCTTCCTTAATCTTGAATTTAAGGGACACGCCCTTTTTTCTCAGGTTCACCTTTATGTACTTCTTTATCTCAACATCAAAGTAACCATTGTCCCTGTATAACAAAAGGAGTTTCAATTCATCGTGCCTGAGAACATACTCATTGTATTCATTCCCCACCTTTGACTGGATTTTTTCCATGAGGAATTTTGAATTGAATACCCTGTTACCTTCAAACTGCACCTCTATTATTTTAAATCCTGCAAAAAGATTGATTCCAAGAAGTAGCAGGATAATGGTTTTTCTCATGGAAGATATTCCTTTTTTATGTTGAACATGGATTTATACACATTGTTCATTCCATCGGGGAAGTCTTCAATCATTTCTTTGATTTTGAATCTTCGTGTTTGATTCTTATAAGGGCATGGATTTTCCGTGTATTCAATACCCTCTCTTCGCAGGAAATTCTCAATCTCTGCTTCCCTCACATAATACATTGGCCTCAACATAATAATCTCACCGTCAAAAAAATCCTGAACAGGTTTCAGGGTGGAGACCTCTCCATGATAAAAGATATTCATGATAAATGTTACAACAGCATCATCCCTTGTGTGTCCAAATGCAATCTTTTTGAAGCCATTTTCATGGGCTATTTCAAATATTCTCTTTCTCCTGAAAAAACTGCATAAGTAACAGGGTGTTCTGTGGTCATTTTTTACCTCTTTAGAAATGTCCACAACATCAATCACATGGGGTAGCCCAGTGTCTTCCATCATTTTTTTTATTTTATTCCTGTCCTCTCCGAAACCATGGTCTATGTGAATCAGGAGAAACTCGCTGATTTCCTTTCTTTCCTTTAGAAAAAGTGTCAGGGCAACACTATCCTTACCTCCAGAAAAGGCAATTGCGACCCTATCCCCCGTTTCAAGCATCTTATAGTTATAGATTGCAGCAGAAACCTTTTTCTTTATGCTCATTCCTCAGAGAATACAAGCGCCTGGAATTTATATAGTTCCGCATCCCTCCAGGCTTCACCAGGAAGCCCTGCCTTGTAGCACACCTGTCTGAGGAATGTTTCCCTGTCCCATCCCCATTCAACAGGAACCTGTGGAAGGAGAAGGCCCGAATAAAATCCCTTAACAATATAAAGACCATCCCTTCCTATTTTTATTTCCTCGGGCTTTTTTACACGCTGGAATGGGGTCAAAACAGATATCTCTATCTCAATATCCTTCAATTCATCATATTTAACAGGGGGAAATCTTGGGTCCCTTGTTGCAGCAGATATTGCCATTTCCTGAACACCCAGATAGAGGGGTTTTATTCCCCTTATAAGCCCGATACAACCACGAAGTTGCCCATGTTTTTTCAGGGTAACAAAAACTCCCATGTTCTTTTGAAGTTCAGGGTCATCTATGTGAAATTCTGGGATATTCCCTGTTTTAAGGTATTCCTCAAG
>JAGGTX010000014.1 GCA_021163525.1 Caldifarciminota bacterium | reverse complement strand
TGTTCACCTTGTACGGAGCAAGCTGGGATATGTGAACAAGCCCCTCTTTACCCATACCTATCTTCACAAATGCACCAAATGGCATAATCCTTGATACAACACCCTTATGCACACTCCCTATCTCAATCTCCTCTGTTATCTCCTTAACCATCTTCATAGCCTTTTCAACTGCATCAAGGTCCTGGGCAGAGATTGTGACCTCACCATCATCGGAAATTTCAAGTTTTGCACCCGACTCATCTATAATTCCACGGATGGTCTTACCACCGGGGCCAATCACCTCCCCAATCTTATCCTTTGGTATCTTCATTACAACGATCTTGGGGGCATATGTGGAAACACTGCTCCTTGGTTCAGGGAGTGTTTTCTCCATTATCTCAAGAATTTTCTCCCTGGCCTCTTTTGCCTGGTACAATGCCTCATGGAGAATCTTTGCCTCAAGGTCCTGTATCTTGGTATCAAGTTGAATACCTGTTATTCCTTTCCTTGTTCCTGCCACCTTGAAGTCCATATCACCATGATGGTCCTCCTCACCCTGTATGTCCGTGAGGAGTTTGTATTCTTCACCTTCCTTTATCAGACCAATAGATATGCCAGCAACATGGCACTTTGTGGGAATACCAGAGTCCATAAGTGCAAGGGAACCACCGCAGACCGTTGCCATGGAAGAGGAGCCATTGGATTCAAGGATGTCAGAGACAACCCTTATTGTGTAGGGGAACTCTTCTTCTGGCGGTATCACAAAGGAAAGGGATTTCTCAGCAAGTGCACCATGGCCAATCTCTCTTCTCCCAGGGGACCTTAAAGGAGAAACCTCACCTACGCTGAATGGAGGAAAATTATAATGAACCATGAATCTCTTGTATCCTTCACCAACAAGTTCATCAATCCTCTGTTCGTCCTCTTTGGTTCCAAGGGTAACCGTGCAGAGGCTCACAGTTTCTCCCCTTCTGAAGAGAGCAGAACCGTGAACCCTTGGAAGAACACCAACCTCACAGACTATTGGTCTCAGGTCCTTGAGGCCCCTACCATCAACCCTCTTCCCTTCCTTCAGAATCATCTCCCTCATTCTCTCGTTCCTGTAGTCGTCAATTATCTTTCTTACCAAAGGTCTTTTCTCCTCCTCAAACTGTTCCTCTTCCTTCTTCACTATAGATTCGTAAAACTCTTTTCTTTCAAGTTTTCCCGGTATTGCAAGTGACCTTTCAATATCATCCTTTATGTCCTCTATAACCCTGTTCTTCAAAGATTCAGGAATGATTGGAACCTCAACGGGTATCTTTGCCTTTCCCACAGCCTCTATCAGTTGCTCCTGAACATCAATGACCCTCTGTATCTCCCTGTGGGCAATTTCTATGGCTGTATAAACAATATCCTCATCCACCTCCTGAAGTTTTCCCTCCATCATTGTGATTGCACTCCTTGTCCCTGCAACCACCAGTTCCATCCTGCTCCTTGCAAGTTCACTTATTGTGGGATTCACAATAAACTCATCATTCACATAACCAATCTTCACCGCACCAACAGGGCCATTGAAAGGTATGTCTGATATACCAAGGGCAGCAGATGCACCAATAATTGCAGGTATATCGCTGTCATTCTCCTGATCATGGGAAAGAACCATTGCAATCACCTGTGTGTCATTGAAATACCCTTCAGGGAACAGGGGCCTGAGAGGTCTATCTATGAGCCGGGAGATGAGAACCTCTTTTTCTGATGGCTTCCCCTCCCTCTTGAAGAATCCACCTGGTATTTTACCTGCGGCATAGGTTCTCTCAACATAGTTAACTATCAAAGGAAAGAAGTCAACTCCCTCCCTCGGTTCTTTTTCAGCACAGGCGGTCACAAGAACAACCGTATCCCCCATCCTCACGGTTACAGAGCCGTTGGCCTGTCTGGCAACCTTTCCCGTTTCTATGAATATTTTTCTTCTACCTATCTCCACCTCAACCGAATGATACATGGATTACCTCACTTCCTTAATCCAAGTTCCTTTATAAGTTTCCTGTATCTCTCAAAATCCTTCCTTCTCAAATAGGCCAGAAGCCTCCTTCTTCTTGATACAAGTTTCAAAAGGCCAAGTTTTGAATGATGGTCCTTCTTGTGTTTCTTCATGTGCTCGGTAAGATAATTAATTCTCTCTGTGAGGAGTGCAATCTGAACCTCAGGTGAACCTGTGTCCTTCTCACCCCTTTTGAATTTTTCAATAATCTCTGCCTTCTTTTCCTTATCAAGCACCATCCTTAACCTCCTTCAGCTTTTTTAATACCGTCTTCCTATCCACAATCAGCCTTTTTTTAAGTTCATCCATACTTTCAAATTTTACCTCTTCCCTTATCCTATTATAAACATCCACACACAGTTTCTGTCCATAAACCATACCATCAAATCCAATGATGTGGACCTCAATGGATGAACCCTTTTCACCAATGGTGGGTCTCTCTCCAATATATAACATTCCTGGATAAATGCCACCCCTTACCATCACCTGAACACCGTACACACCATTCCCAGGTAAAACCTTCAGTGGATTCACCCTTAAATTAACCGTTGGAAATCCTATTTTTGAACCTATACCTTTTCCCTTCACAACATCACCGCAAAATCTGTATGGCCTCCCAAGATACTCCATCGCCTTTTCAACCTTGCCTTCCTTAAGAAAATTTCTTATCAGGGTGCTCTTCACAGGCTTTCTGTTTCTTATCACCTCAGGGAATATATGAACATCTATCCCATAATTTTTACAGAGCGTCTTTAAATCACTTGCATGGCCTGAACTATCCTTACCAAAGTGGTAATCAAAACCAACAACAATTTTCTGGGGTTTCAGTCTATTTGTTATCACCTCTTTAACAAATTCTGATGGGGTAAAACTTGAAAATTCCTTATTAAAATCTATGAATATCACCCTCTGTGCCCCATATCTTAAAAGTAATTCCTCCTTTTCTTCATCAAGGGTTAGAAGAAAATTATCCCTTTCCAGTCCAAGAAAGAGCCTTGGATGGGGTGTAAAGGTTACCACTGTGAGACTACCCCTTGCCTTTGCAAAGCTGAGAAGCTTCTGGTGACCAAGATGAACCCCGTCAAAACTGCCCAGTGCAATCACACCCCATACCTCTGGCAATTCATCCCAGTTATACACCTTCATTTATCACCTTTTCTGGCTTGAGACCAAATGTTATTCCCCTTGCAACTGCAACAGGGTTGCCAAGGGAATCCTTCACATAGTATATCCCTTCTGGATAAAATCCCCTCACCTTCATCCCATGCCTTATTTTCCACACATCGTCCCCGCTGAGGGTAACTGATGGGAAATGTGGGAGTGCGTCCTTAAGGGGAATAATCTTATAATTTCCCCTTTTTATCTCATCAATTGTATAGGCATCCTCAATTGTGAAAGGTGACACTGAAATCCTCTTCAATTTATAGAGGTATGCACCACACCCAAGTTCATCACCAATATCCCTTGCAAGGGAGCGTAGATAAACACCCCTTTTCACAACGGTTCTTATTGTGAGGAATGGAAGGGAATAATCAAGGAGTTCTATTTCCTTTATTTCAACCTTTCTTTCAGGCAGTTCAACCCTGGCCCCTTTTCTTGCAAGCTTGTAAAGCCTTTTCCCATCAATCTTCACTGCACTGTAAAGGGGAACCTTCTGCATAAACTCTCCCTCAAAACTCTTCAGAACATCTTTTATCTTCTCTATATCAATATATCTCACTTCCCTTTCTTCAATCACCTCACCATCAGGGTCATCAGTATCGGTCCTCACCCCAAGCCTTACAACACTCACATACTCCTTCTCCTCCCCATAATACTCCATGAACCTTGTGGCCTTTCCAATCAGGATTAAGAGCAATCCCTCTGCAAAAGGGTCAAGTGTTCCGCCGTGGCCTGCCTTTTTCAATCTTAATAGCCTTTTAACAATATTCAGGGCCTGGGTGGAACCCATACCTTCTGGTTTATTCAGGAGGAGGACACCGTTTTTTATTTTAGAAGGCGTATTGGGCTGAGAGTCTATAGTTGGATGTTTCAAATTCATATATCTTCTGGTCAGAACTTACATCAAAACGGAATGTTTTGTAGTGAACACCAATGCCCCAGGTCAGGCCAACCCTGTGGCCAAGTTTATCAATGAAATAACCTGCCCTGACACTGAATATATTAAATATACTGTATTCAATTCCAAAGGACTTCCATGTATCTTCAAACTCATCCCTCAGATTTGAGGTTACTCCAACAAGTATCTTTGTTATATCGGCATTCACCATTACCCTGTGAATATCATTTTTAAACGGCACTGAACTCAAACCTAATCTCAATGTCCTCGGAAGGTCATCCTTTTCTCCTGCATCAAGATACTGAAGAGGTGTTCCTATATTTTGAATGGCAACACCGAGATTTAGATTTGGCAAAATTTTATAGAAGAATCCACCATCCACTGCCCATGCCTTTCCCTGGCCCCCACCCCTTGCACCAAGCACTTCCCTCACAAGCCATTCGGGTGCGAGGAAACTGTATATGTATTTAATTCCAAGGGATACTGCCATTCTATCATTCAACCTGTTGGCAACAGCAACCTTTATTGCAAAATCATAATTTCTGAATCTTGCAACCACCTCTCCACCCACGGTTGCTTCGGTCTCTCCTGTTGTGATGTATGTGAATGCACCTGTTATAACAAGGTCTTCTTTCAAGGGGTGCACATATGCAATATACTCATAGTACATATCAGGCCATAGGCCTGTGAGCCAGTTTGCATGCTGTAGTCCAATCAGTTTTTCATTGGCAAATCCCAGTGATGCTGTGTTGTAGTAAGTTCCAAACACATCCCCTTCAACACCTGCAAATGCACCGCCAAGTGCAGTTGCCCTTGAACCGGGGAAGATCATAAGGAAAACACCGCCCGGGTCAATGGAACTTCCCAAAAGTATAATTGCCACAAACAAAATTACTGTTCCTTTTCTCATGAAAAGACCTCCTTCTTGTTTTTTTTAATTTAACCAATAAAGCAGACTTGTCAATAAAAAGGACTGAAGAGGATGCCTTTTTGTTCCAGAAATTTATATATTTTCCCCACTGGGACTGCAAAGAGCTTATTCCCATTGAAGGCCTTTTCTGGAAAACATAGTAAGGCGTGCTTCCTGCAACGCTGATTTTCTCAAAAATCCTGTGAGTCCCATTTTGTTATTAATATATTGAAGAAATAGCCTTGTCCATTATTGACATTGGGCTTTTGGTGATTATAGTTTTACTATGAGTATAATACTTCTCTTTTCTGCGACCGTATATCTTGGACACTTCAACGGTATTGTTGGACCTGTAACCTCCCGTTATCTGGTAAATTTAATAGAAAGGGCAAACAGGGAGAATGTTGGGGCACTTATTATCACCATTGATACACCAGGAGGATTTGACCAGGCAATGAGGGATATTGTGAAGGCTGAACTCAATTCAAAAGTGCCCATTGTGGTTTATGTTTATCCTGATGGTGCAAGGGATGCATCAGCAGGGGTTTTCATAACCCTCGCTGCCCATATAGCAGCAATGTGCCCAGGCACAAACATCGGGGCAGCACACCCCGTTGCAGTGAGCCCTGGTGGAGAAAAGGTGGACGAAACCATGAAGGAAAAAATGGAGAATGATGCTGCGGCATACCTGAAGGCAATAGCAAAGAAAAGGGGAAGGAATGTAAAATGGGCTGAAGATGCAGTGAGGAAGTCGGTATCCATAACTGCTGATGAGGCCTTACGCCTGGGAGTGATTGACCTGATTGCGGAGGATGTTGAGGAACTTTTGAATAAAATTGATGGATGGGAAGTAGATATAGATGGAGAAAAGAAAATCTTGAAAACAAAGGATGCCGATGTGGTTGACATCCCAATGACTTTCAGAGAGATATTCCTTTCAAGGCTGGCAAACCCGAACATTGCCTATATCCTGCTTATAATTGGTTTTTATGGGTTGATATTTGAGATTACCCATCCAGGTGCGATTGTTCCAGGTGCCATTGGCGCACTTTCACTGATTCTTGCTTTCTTCTCCTTCC
>JAGGTX010000031.1 GCA_021163525.1 Caldifarciminota bacterium | reverse complement strand
GTTCAGGTGCAGATATAGGGCACTTCACAATTGACTTTGCACTAAGGATGAACCTGACGCAGGGCATTCTCTCCGGTGTGAGTGAAATACAGGGTATAACAGAGGAAGGGGACTTTCATGTTGACCCCCTCTCCGGGATAAATTTTGGTATAGGTATAGGTGCCAAACTGTAAACATAAAAAGGAGGTTTGATATGAAGATAGGTATAAATGGTTTTGGCAGGATAGGCAGGAGTTTTTTCAGAGAGGCAATGAATAGACAGGGGATTGAGGTTGTTGCAGTGAATGACATAACTGATTCAAAGACCCTTGCGCATCTACTGAAATACGATTCAGTTTTTGGTATCCTTGATGCAGAGATTGAACATGGAGAAGACTACTTTATGGTGAATGGGAAGAGGGTTCATGTATTCAGTGAGAAGGACCCGGCAAATATCCCATGGGATGAGTATGGTGTTGAGATTGTCATAGAATCTACAGGAAGATTCCGTTCAAGGAGTGATGCTGCAAAACACCTGCGTGGTAGTGTTAAAAAGGTTATCATCTCTGCACCTGCAAAGGGTGAACCTGCCGATATTACAATTGTTCTTGGAGTGAATCAGAATGCATACAAACCTGAGGAACACCATGTAATCTCCAATGCATCATGCACTACAAACTGCTTTGCACCCCTTGTTAAGGTTCTTCATGAAAATTTTGGAATTGTGAAGGGGCTTATGGTCACTGTTCATTCATACACAAATGACCAGAGGATTCTTGACCTTCCACATAAGGATTTGAGAAGGGCAAGGGCTGCTGCAGTATCAATAATTCCTACTACCACAGGTGCAGCAAAGGCAATCCAGTCAATCTTTCCTGAATTGAAGGGTAAACTTAATGCATACTCCCTTCGTGTTCCAACACCTGATGGTTCAATTGTGGATTTCACAGCAGAGGTTCAAAAGCACACCAGTGTTGAAGAAGTGAACAATGCATTCAAAAAGGCAGCAGAGGGAGAATTAAAAGGTATTCTTCAGTATATTGAAGAGCCTGTGGTGTCAAGGGATATTGTTGGCAATCCCCATTCCTCAATATTTGATTCCCTCCTTACCCAGATTGTGGAGGGCAACCTTGTGAAGGTTGTTGCATGGTATGATAATGAATGGGGATACTCAACAAGGCTTGTTGACCTTGCAGAATTTATAGGGGGTTACCTATGAGACTGAAAAGTGTTGATAAGGTAGATGTTAAAGGGAAGAGGGTTCTCGTAAGGGTTGACTTCAATGTCCCTGTGAAGGATGGAGAAGTCACTGATACTACAAGGATAGAGGCTGCACTCCCCACCATAAAATACTTGATGGACCATGGTGCAAAGGTTATTCTCATGTCCCATCTTGGTAGACCCAAAGGGAAGGACCCATCCCTTACACTAAAGCCTGTTGCAAAGAAACTGTCAGAAGTACTTGGTAAAAAGGTTGAATTCGTTGAGGATTGTATTGGAGAAGCAGTAAAGAAGAAAGTTGATGATATGATGAATGGTGATGTGCTTCTCCTTGAGAATCTGAGATTTTACAACGAAGAGAAAAAGAATGACCCTGAATTCTCAAGGAAACTCTCCAGACTTGCAGATGTTTATGTTAATGATGCCTTTGGAACTGCCCACAGGGCACATGCTTCAACCTATGGTGTTGCGTCCCTGATAGAGGAGAGGGCAGCAGGGTTTTTGATGGTTAGGGAAATAGAGGCACTCTCAAAACTTATTGAAAACCCTGAAAGACCATTTGCCATTATAATCGGAGGGGCAAAGGTCTCCACAAAGGTTCCTTTGATTGAAAACTTCCTGGGGAAGGTTGATAAACTCATAGTGGGTGGAGGAATGATATTCACCTTTTATAAATCCCAGGGATTGGATATTGGCAACTCTATTTATGAAGAGGATATGATTGAAAAGGCAAAGGACATACTTTCACGTGCAGGTACATGTGATATGGATTTTCTCCTTCCTGTTGATGTTATGGTTGCGAGGGAGGTAAAAGAAGGAACCGAAACAATGGATGTGCCAAGGGAGGAGATACCCGATGGTTGGGCTGGTGTTGATATAGGTGGAAACTCAAGGAAGATTTTTGCGAGTGCCCTTGATGGTGTTAAGACCATTTTCTGGAATGGTCCCATGGGTATTTTTGAGATAGATGACTTTGCAGAGGGTTCAAGGGTGATTGCAGAAAAGGTTACCCATCTTACTGATAAAGGTGTTTTCACTGTTGTTGGTGGTGGAGATACCATAGCATGTCTGAATAAGTTTAATGGCAGGGCTGCTCATGTGTCAACGGGTGGTGGTGCATCACTTGAGTTTTTGTCAGGTAAAAAACTCCCTGCACTTGAATGGCTTGAGGAGGTATGATGCTTATTGCAGGAAACTGGAAGATGAATAAAGGAAAGATAGATGAGGCAGTTGCCCTGGCAAGGGATGTGAGGATAGGTGCATACAATTTAAAGGGGAAGGTGGATATAATGGTAGCACCCCCTTTCACTGTGCTTTCACATGTGGTTGATACATTGAAAGGAAGCAGGGTGAAGGTGGGTGCACAGAACATGTTTTATGAGGATGCTGGTGCCTATACAGGTGAAATTTCACCTGATTTCCTACTTGACTTGGGCGTGGAATATGTTATATTAGGGCATTCAGAGAGAAGGAAGTTCTTTCATGAGACAGATGAAACCGTTCTCCAGAAGGCCCTGAAGGCAAGGGAGAAGGGGTTGAAATATATCGTGTGTGTGGGTGAAACACTTGAACAGAGGGAGAGGGGTGAGGCAAAGGATGTGGTTGGAAGACAGGTTAAGGCAATACTTGATGGTGGTGCATACAGTGAGAATCTTATCTTTGCCTATGAACCTGTTTGGGCTATTGGCACCGGTAAGGTTGCCACACCTGAACTTGCGCAGGAGATGCACGGATTCATAAGGGAACTACTGGGTGAAAACAGGGATACGCTTATCCTCTATGGAGGAAGTGTGAAACCTGAGAATGCAGAGGGTCTCTTGAGGATGGATGACATAGATGGGGCATTGGTTGGTGGGGCAAGCCTTAATGCCGAAAGTTTTGTAAAGATAATAAAAATTGCAGAGGAGTGTGTATGATAGGTTTCTTGATGACAATACATGTGATCATAGCTGTTCTTTTAATTGTTGTGGTTCTTTTGCAGCAGGCAAGGGGTGGTGGACTTGGTGGGGTTTTTGGTGGTGCTCAGACCGTGTTCGGTGGGAAGGGTGCTCAGCCATTCTTTATTAAGGCGACTGCCATACTTGGTGCACTTTTTATGCTTTCCTCCATATCCATTGCCTATGCAGTTGCCAACAGAGGAAAGGTGAAACCACCTCCTCCACCACCAGTTGAACAGCAGGCACCAGAGCAGGTTCCACAGGGAACAGAGCAGACACCGCAGCAGGGCGGGGAGCAGAGCCCGGAGGTACCGCAGCCCGGTCAGGAGATTCCACAGTTACCTTTGACACCGGAAGGAGGTAAGTAATGTATATAGTGTTTGAGAAGGATGGATTCCAGTATGTTGCTGATAAGGGTGATGTTTTGAAGTTGCAGAAGATTGATGTTCCAGAAGGTGAGAAAATCATATTTGATAAGGTTCTTTTACTGAAGGACAATGGTAATGTTGAGATTGGTAAACCATACATTGAGGGAGTGAAACTTGAGGCGGAGGTGGTTGAACATGGGCACGACCCAACCATAATCGTCTATAAGTACAAGAGGAGAAAGAACTACAGAAGGAAGAAGGGTCACAGGCAACTATACACCAGGGTTAAGATAACAAATATATTAAGGGAGGAATGATATGGCACATAAAAAAGGAGTTGGTTCTTCCCGTAATGGAAGGGATTCAGCCCCAAAATTTCTCGGTATAAAGCGGTTTGCTGGCCAGAATGTTAAGGCTGGAATGGTTCTTGTGAGACAGAGGGGAACAAGGTATCACCCTGGTCTGAATGTGGGCAGGGGTGGTGATGATACCCTTTTTGCCCTGATTGATGGGGTTGTGACCTTTTCTGTGAGGAAGGGCAGAAAGTATGTCAATGTTCTTCCTCAGGGGGAGTAGGCCAGTATTTCTGCCATGAGGTTTTTTATCGTTGGTATGGGAAGAGCGGGCTCTTCCCTCTTTTTTT
>JAGGTX010000004.1 GCA_021163525.1 Caldifarciminota bacterium | reverse complement strand
ATGCCAGCCATATCCACATACTTCCTTAACCTTTTCCAGAAGCCCATCCTACTTATTTTTTTACCACGTTTTGACAAAAAAAGCAAGGGGTTTTTTGTCTTTTCAAAAAATGGCCTTCCCTTCTCAATATAATTCAAAATGGCCTTCTTTGCCCTCCCTCCAAGTGGAACAAGCCTCTCCTTCCCCCCTTTACCAAGAACCCTGATAAATCCATCTTCAAGAAAAACATCCTCCATTCTCAATGAAAGAAGTTCAGAGATTCTCAATCCACAGCCATAGAGTGTTTCTATACATGCAAGGTCTCTCAAACCAATAGGGTCAGAGGTATCAACTGCATCTATAATTTTTTCAATCTCATAAACCTCAAGCACAACTGGAATATAAACAGGGATTGATGGAGTTTCAATCAACTCAGATGGGTCATGGTCAATATACCCCTCAGAAAAGAGGTATTTATAGAAGACCCTTATACTGCTCAATTTCCTTGCAATGGAACGGGGTCTCAGTTTTGACTTCTTCAATGAATATAGAAATCGGGATATATCACCTGTCTCTGTTTTTACAGGGTCTTTATCAGTGAATTCAAAAAATTGAATGATGTCCCTTATGTATGCCTCCACAGAATTCTTTGCAAGTCCTCTCTCCGCAAGAAGGTACAGCCTGAAATTCTCAAGGTATCTGGTAAACTTCTCCTGCATCTGGTATGTCCACCTCTATTCCCATTTCACTTATTGCCTCTCCAAATGGATATATCTGGTCCTCTTCACCATGCACAAGGAAGGCCCTCTCAGGTTGAACCTTTTTAACGAATTCAATTAAGTCATTCCTGTCAGCATGTGCACTGAACTCATGGAGGACAACCACCTCTGCCCTTCTCTCATATGGCTGACCAAAAATCTTAACAATCCTTTCACCATCAACAAGTTTTCTTCCAAGGGTATTTTTCGCCTGGAATCCCACTATCAAAATTATGTTCCTTTGGTCCTCAATGTTGTTTTTCAGGTGGTGGAGGATTCTCCCATGTTCACACATACCGCTGGCAGATATGATAATCATTGGACCATCCATGTGATTCAGTGCCTTTGATTCCTCCACATCTGTTATGTATTTTATTCTCCCGAACCCGAATATGTTGTGGTTTTCCCTCAAAAGGTTGTATGCCTCTTCATCAAAACATTCAGGGTGTCTCAGGAATACATCCGTAATATTCACTGCAAGGGGAGAATCAACATAGATGGGAATCTCAGGGATTGCTCCTTTCTCAATGAGTTTATTTATGCTGAACACCACCTCCTGTGCCCTTTCCACTGCAAAGGAGGGTATTATCACCTTTCCCCTTCTTTTCACTGCCCTGTTTATCACATCTGTGAGGTCCTTCTCTGCATTTTCTATATTCCTGTGAACCCTGTTCCCATAGGTGCTTTCTGTTATGAGTATATCAACCTTTCCTGGAATTTCAGGGTCCCTTATTATAGGAAGATTGGCCCTTCCAAGGTCACCAGTGAAGAGAAGTTTTTTACCTTCAATCTCAATCATTACCATGGAAGAACCCAGTATGTGGCCCGCATCAAGGAAGTAGAATGAAAATCCCCTGTTTACAGGTTGGCGGTATTCAACGGGGGTGAAAAAACCAAGTGCCTTTTCTGCATCCTCAACTGTATAAAGTGGTTCAACAGGTGGTTCTCCCCTCTTTTTATGTTTCTTATTCACATACTCTGCATCCCTCTCCTGAATATGGGCGGAGTCCTTAAGCATGTATTCAAGGAGGTCAATTGTTGCAGGGGTTGTGAATATATCCTTTTCAAACCCATTTTTCACAAGGTTGGGAATATTCCCTGAATGGTCAATGTGGGCATGGGATAGTATCATATAGTCAAGGCTTTTTATATCAAATGGCAGATTCCTGTTCTTCTCCTCGGCCTCCTTCCTCCTTCCCTGAAAGAGCCCACACTCAAAAAGCACCCTTACACCATCCCCTTCAATAATAAACTTGCTTCCTGTAACCTCTTTTGTTGCACCATAAAATTCAATACGCATACCCGAGTCCTCCTTTTATTTCACCAAGTTTACCAGTTGGGCCATGGCCTGGAAGGCATATGAGTTCATCATCCATCTCCATCAACCTTTTTATTGATGACCAGAGCAGTTCCTCATCCCCACCGGGGAGATCTGTCCTTCCAACCCCAAAGAGCATTATTGTATCCCCTGTGAACAGATAATTCTCAAAGAGTATGCATATACTTCCTGGTGTATGACCTGGTGTGTGGATTATCTTCAATGTATGCCCCAGAAAATCTATCTCATCACCGTCCCTGAGGAGTTTGTCAGGTTCTGGTGAAATCACCTCCTCACCAAAAACAGCAGAACCGTTCAATCTTGTATCCTTCAGATAATCCCTGTCAAGGCTGTGGATTATCAGGTTTGCCCCATAATATGATACAAGGTGTTCGTTCCCCCTTATATGGTCAAAGTGGCCATGTGTATTTATCACAAAGAGGATGTTAAGGTCTGTTTCAATAACATCACCAGGGTCAACAACAAAACACTTCCTGCCTTCAGAAACAATGTATGTATTTGTATTCAAGCTACCCGTGATTATCCTTTTTATCTCCATACAAACCAGAGAAATACTGAAGAGGCAAAGACCCCTGCAAGCGTGAAGAGAAGTCCAACCCTCACAAACTGCCAGAACCCGAATTTCAGGCCTTCCCTCTTCATTATTCCGAATGTTACTATGTTTGCCGCAGCACCTATTGGTGTGATATTACCACCCACGGTTGCTGCAATTACAATGGCAAAAGGGAAAAGATATGGAGAAACATTGAAACTGCTGGCAAGTTTCATTCCCACTGGTATCATCGCTGTTACATACGGGACATTATCAATAAACGCCGATAGGAAAACCGATAAAACTATAAGAGAGATGAATGTAAAGAAAAGACTGCCACCCATATACTTCTCAATCCCATGAGCAATCAGGTCAACCACACCAACATCGGTTATTGCCCTTATAAGGACAAATATGCCCATAAGTATGAATGTGGTTTCAAGGTCAAACTTCTTCAAAATATCCTTTCCCTCCCTTTTCATGGTGATAAGAAGAACAATTGCAATTATGAAGGAACCAAGCCCACCAGCAATGCCAAAAAGCCTGTGGGACATGGAAGCAAGGAAAAGCCACAAAAGGGCTAAAATAAATGCTACAATTGAACGGATAGACTTCAGTGGCTCAACCCTTATTGGTTTAAGCTCCTTTCCCCTCAAACCCCTGTAAAGTAGATAAATCACAAAAAGTGATGCTATAGCACCAATCTCAACTGCAAAGAAAATACCTGGCCTGCCATCAAGATAGAAAAAATCAAGGAAGGTCATCTTCATGTAATCGGCAAGTATGAGGCTTGGTGGGTCACCCACAAGGGTTGCAGTGCCTTGAAGATTGGAGGAAAGTGTTATGCCCATCAGGTAAGGAATGGGTGAAACATCCGCCTCCCTTGCAATGGCAATGGCAACAGGAGCAACTATCAATACAGTGGCAACATTCTCAAGAAACATGGAAATCAAGCCTGCAAAACCCGAGACAAGGATCACAGAACCCAGAACCCCTCTGGAGTGTGCAACAATCCTCTCTGCAAAAAGTGCGGGCACATTATCCTTCACCATTGCATCGGTTATTATGAGAAACCCTGCAAAGATAAGAATAATGTTCCAGTTTACAAACCT
>JAGGTX010000035.1 GCA_021163525.1 Caldifarciminota bacterium | reverse complement strand
GGGTTTCTCCTTTTCAAACTCCTCACCTATACTCTGGAGAACAGGCATGAAAGAGCCTGCCCATTCAATCCTCTTCTTACCCAGGTCTTTTAATCCCTCATCCCTTATATCGTATTCCACATCAAACCTCACTCTTCAATCTATCCACCATATCTGTGAGTTCCCAGGTGAAACCCTCTTCAGTCCTCCCAAAATGTCCATAAACAGCGGTATTCCTGTATATGGGTCTCTGAAGTTTCAAGTGGTCTATTATGCCTCTTGGTGTGAAGTTGAAGACCTTCTTAACCGCCTTCAAAATCCTCTCGTCTTCAATGGTACCGGTTCCAAAGGTATCAAGATAAATTGAAACAGGTTCATCAACACCTATGGCATAGGCAAGCTGAATCTCAACCCTCTTTGCAAGACCAGCAGCAACAATGTTTTTTGCAACATACCTTGACATATATGCAGCAGACCTGTCAACCTTTGTTGGGTCCTTTCCTGAGAAACACCCTCCACCATGCCTTCCAAGACCACCATAGGTATCAACCATAATCTTTCTTCCTGTCAGACCTGTGTCTGCCTGTGGCCCGCCAATAACAAACCTTCCTGTAGGATTTACAAGTATCTTTGTATCAGTGTCCATCATGTTTTCTGGAACAACCTTCTTTATCACCTGTTCAATGATCGCCTCTTTAACTTCCGACATCTTCACATCAGGCTCATGCTGTGCAGATATCAGGATTGTGTCAACCCTGACGGGTTTGTTATCCTCGTATTCAATGGTTACCTGAGACTTACCATCAGGCCTTAAAAACCTGATTGCCTCATACTTCCTCACCCCGGCAAGCCTTCTTGCAAGTTTATGTGCAAGCACTATGGGCATTGGCATAAGTTCCTCAGTCTCATCAGTGGCATATCCAAACATCATACCCTGGTCTCCAGCACCACCTGTATTCACCCCAAGGGCAATGTCAGGGGATTGCTCCTGTATCATCGTCAGCACTGCACATGTATGATAATCAAAACCGTATCTGGCATCTGTATACCCAACATCCTTAACAACCTTTCTAACAACCTTTGGAATCTCAATATATGCCTCGGTTGTTATCTCTCCAGCAACCATTACAAAACCCCTTGAAGTAAGTGCCTCCACAGCAACCCTTCCAAAGGGGTCTCTTTCAAGAACTGCATCAAGAACGGCATCAGAAATCTGGTCACAGAGTTTATCAGGATGCCCTTCTGTTACAGACTCACTCGTTAACAGTCTTCTCATCTACTCCTCCTTTCTTTCCCTGTTTAGTCTCTCTATTATTGAGTGGTCTCCTATGCTCATAACCTTGAAATCCTCAACAATTGCGGCATCTTCTCCAACAATGGAATCCTCAAGCAGGACATTCTCAACCCTTGCACCATCGTAGAGAATACTATTCCTGACTATGGAGTTTTTTATCACGGAGTTATCCCCAACAGATACATATGGACCAATTATACTGTTTTCAATATACACGCTCCGGGGTATATAAACAGGCGGGATTATAACGCTATTCTTGCCCGCACCAGATGTATTGTGCCTTTCAAGTAGAAATCTGTTTGTTTTTAAGAGTGTCTCGGTCTTTCCACAATCATACCATCCCTTTATCCTGTAAATAAAGAGTTTGTTCTCCTTGATAAAGTGTTTCATTGCATCGGTTATCTGATACTCCCCCCTCGTTTTTATGTTATTCTCAATAATGAACTTCAATGAAGCATAAATCTCAGAACCTCTGAGAAAATAATATATTCCAACGATTGCAAGGTTTGATGGTGGATTTTCGGGTTTTTCAACAAGGTCAATAACCCTGTCACCATCTATCCGAACGATGCCAAATCTTCTCGGGTCATCGGTCTCACTCACACAGATTGTGTTCCTTCCTCCGGCAAGAATTTTTTTATAATCCACATCAAATATTGTATCACCAAGAACAACCATCACGCTCTCTGATGGCTCAACCTTCTGGAGTGCGAGGTAAACTGCATGCCCGAGCCCCTCCCGCCTTTCCTGTTCCACATACTTAAATCTGCTTGAATACTCTGGATAATTGGACTTAAGATACTCCTTTATCATCCTACCATAATGGCCAATAACGAATACTATCTTTTCTGGATTTAATGGCTTTATGGAATCAATGATATGTCCGAGTATTGATTTACCCGCCACCTTGAGGAGGGGTTTTGGCTTTGTGTGGGTATGTGGTCTTAATCTCTTTCCAATACCAGCAACAGGTATGATTATATTCACTCGGCCATTCTCCTCTTCAATTCCTCTATCCTTTTTACAGGATATGGTTCAACCCCGTAGTTCATCGCAAGATAATAACTCAGGTAATCACCCTTCTGGATAAGGCTGAATGCCTGAGCAATGTATCCCTCACCCGTGGTTCTAACCTGGGTAATCTCTCCAACAACACTCTCAAGAAGTTCTATTGTTATGTCAATCCTCTTCTTCATCCTCTCTGATTCCATATCACTCCTGAAGAAAATGATGAAAAACCTTTTAAGTAGCTCTCTGGGGTTCTCCCATCCCACAATCTCATTGTGGTCAAGTTCAGGAATCGTGGCAAAGTGGGCAAGTGCCTTGCTGTTCTCATTTATCTGGGTTACCCATCTTTTTGCAACGGGCATGAACTTTTCCTCTGCATATATAAATGGAACCCTTTCTTTGACTTTGAGGCTTATCTCCTCTGCCCACTGTTTTGCCTTCTCCTTCTCTGACTTCAATACAGAGACCACCTCTTTAAGTTCCTTCTGTTTGATGTCCAGCAATCCAGAATTCCTCATGATGAAAACAAGGGGGAAGAACAGATATGCAATTGCTGCACGTGGTGGATAGCCCCTGGGTATATTTATTGTGAAAACTTCGTCCTTAACCGCCATATCCTCAAGCATCCCATTACTTGTGATAACAACCATCTTTGCCTTTTTCTTCCTTGCCTTTTTGTAGAGAGAGAGCGTTTCCTCTGTATTACCGGAGTAGCTTATACCAATAAAAAGGGTGTGGGAACCTACAAATCTGGGCAAGTCATAATCCCTCACAACAAAAACAGGAACGGAAGACATCTGGGATGCAAGGGAAGAAATAAGGTCCCCACCTATGGCTGAGCCACCCATTCCTCCTATACATACATTTTTTATACCCTTGAACTTTACATCAATGCTCTTTTCAAGTTCAAGGGCCTTTTCAACATCATCAGGTAAAGTATCAATAAGTTCAATCATTGTCTACCTCCACCAGTAGATTTTCAAGGTGCGGAAACCTGCTCAAAAGTTCCTGAGACAGAAATTTCCTCACCTTACGGGCTGAATCCATCTTCAGTACTTCCTGTGCAATCTTTACACACTCCTGATAACTGATACCCCTTATTATTCCCTTTATCTGGGGAATAAGAGCGGGGGTCAGGGAAAGTTCATCAACATTCAATCCAATCAAAAGGGGAATAGCAACAGGGTCACTGGCAATCTCACCACACACACCCGCCCAGATTCCATTCTCATGGGCTGCATCAATCGTCTGCCTCATCAACCTGACCACTGCTGGATTCACATGGTCAAAGAGATAAGAAATCCTCTCGTTTGTTCTATCAACAGCAAGTGTGTACTGGGTCAGGTCATTCGTCCCGATTGAGAAGAAATCAACATGCTTTGCAAAGTGTTCCGAGAGGATAGCAGCAGAAGGGATTTCAACCATTATTCCCATTTCAACGGGCTTCTTAATGTGCCTGCCCTCTTTTTCAAGACCATTTATTGCCTCTTCAAGGAGTTCCCTTGCCCTTTCCACCTCCTCAAGAGAAGAGACCATTGGAAGCATTATCTTCACATTACCATAACTGGATGCCTTCAGGATTGCCCTTACCTGCGAAAGGAATATCTCCTTCCTGTCAAGTGTTAACCTTATGCCCCTCCATCCAAGGAATGGGTTATCCTCCTTCAGATATTGCCATCCAAGTATCTTGTCTCCACCAGAATCAAGGGTTCTGAAAATCACAGGTAAATCCCTGAACATCTCAGCCGCCTCTCTATAGTACCTGAACTGTGTTTCCTCATCAGGCAATCCATCATCTGTGAGAAAAATAAACTCTGTTCTGTAAAGCCCTATTCCCCTTGCACCGTTCTCAACAGCGGGCTTGAGTTCAAGCGGTATCTCAATGTTTGCAGTCAGGTCTATTTCCTTGCCATCAATTGTGGTGGCAGGAAGTTCCTTTGCCTTCTCAAGTTTCTTCTCATATTCCCTGTATTCCCTTATCCTTTTCTCGTATGTCCTTTTCGTATCCTCGTCAGGGGCAACCACAACAACACCACGGAAACCATCTATTATAACCTGTTCCCCATTTTTGACCTCTTTAAGGATACCCCCAACACCCACCACAGCAGGAATGCCAAGTGCCCTTGCAATGATTGCTGTATGGGACATCTTTCCACCTGTCTCAGTGACAAATCCAAGCACATATTCTTTATCAAGCTGGGCTGTATCAGAGGGGGTCAGGTCATGGGCAAAGAGAACATGTGGTTCCTGATAGGATAACTCCCCTGTTTCTCCCTCTATCTTCCTCATAACCCTTCTTGCAACATCCTTGATGTCAAGAAATCTATCCTTAATGTAAGGGTCTCCAATGGTTTCAAACTCTGTTTTTAATGTTTCAATGAATTTATGAATTGCATAGGATGCACCCTCACCCTCTCTAATATAATTTTCTACCGTCTCAACAAAGAAGGGGTCCTTGAGAAGGAGTAACTGAACCTCAATCAACTTCAATCCCTCATGTGATTTCTGCTCCTTCAATCTCTGTATTATCCCCTCAAGGTCTCTCTGTGTAGATTTTATTGCACTGTAAAATGTAGCAAGTTCCTCTTCTGTTGTCTTTCTTGCCAGGGAAGGAACAAAAATCTCTCTGGAAAGGACATATGCCTTCCCCATAACGATACCGGATGATGCTGGAATACCTCTAAATACCCTATTCTTCATAGAATTTATTATCCACAAGTTCTACAATGCTCTCCACTGCTTCCTTCTCATCCTCGCCATCCGCTACAATGGTGATTTTACTTCCCTGCTCACATGCCAGCATGAGTATCCCCATAATGCTCTTTGCATTCACCTCCATACCGTCCTTCTCAATACTTATGTTTGACTTAAACTTTGATGCTCTCTTAACAATCTCAGAGGCTGGTCTTGCATGTATACCAAGTGTATTCTTTATCTCCACAGTCTTTTTGTACATTCTTCAGGAGAGGTGTTTAAGAAGTGTGGTGACAGCCTCTTTCATCTTATGACGGGTCACAATCATATCTATCATTCCATGTTCCAGCATAAACTCAGAACGCTGGAATCCCGGTGGAAGTTCCTGTTTTATTGTCTGCTGGATAACCCTTGGGCCTGCAAAACCAAGGAGGGCACCTGGCTCTGCAATGATAACATCCCCAAGTGAGGCATAAGAGGCCATAACACCTGCGGTTGTTGGATTTGTGAGTATGCTTATATAGGGTGTTTTCAAAAGATTCAGGGCAGCAGAGGTCTTTGCCATCTGCATAAGTGAGATTATACCCTCCTGCATCCTTGCCCCACCACTTGAACTTACAATTATCAATGGAATGCCCTTATCCCTTGCCCTGTAAATGGCTCGCTTCACCTTTTCACCAACAACAGACCCCATACTCCCACCGATGAAACCAAAGTCCATGAAGCAGGCCTCAACCTCAATACCATTTATCCTTCCCTCACCACATACGATGGCATCCTTCAACCCTGTTTTTTGTGTTGATTTCTTAATCTTCGCTGCATAATCCTTGAACCTTAGAAAATCAACGGGTTCAAGAGATGTATCCTGCTCAGTCAATTTTCCATCATCAAGGAGTAGTGCCCTGTAAACCTTTGAAGAAACCCTGAAGTGGAAACCACACTTCGTGCAGACATAGAGGTTGTTCTGAACCTCTTTTCTGTAAAGTATCTCTCCACAACTATCACATTTTATCCATGCACCGTCCGGGATGGATTTCTTTTCCTCTGTTTTTTTAACCTTCCTTCTCCTGAAAAGTCCCATACGCCTCCTTATACCAATGCCGGAGGCCGGACTCGAACCGGCACGTCCTATACAAGGACAGCGGATTTTAAGTCCGCTGCGTCTACCAGTTCCGCCACTCC
>JAGGTX010000222.1 GCA_021163525.1 Caldifarciminota bacterium | reverse complement strand
TTATCTTGACAATCTTTCAAATCTTATGCTTACAGCAGTGAATGATTACATGGATGCGTATGTTACAAAAAGGCTGCTTGATGTGAGAAAGAAGGCTCTGAAGAGAACAGGATACTATAAGGAGAAGATAGATGAGATGTTGAAACTTGGTTCTGCCTCAAGAGCAGACCTTCTCAAGGCTGAGGTTTCATGGTATCAAGCACAGATTGACCTTGAAAGGGCAAGGAAGGCATACAGAGAAGCCCTCCTCACACTGAAGTATCTTCTAAAGATTGATACCTCTGACTCCCTTGAACTCACTGCCCCAATCCCTGAAACAAAGGTTCTTCCACTTGATACGCTGAAGTCCATTGCGTACAGGGAGAGACCTGACATAAAGGCGCTGCATGAAAAACTTGTCTCTCTCAGGATTGAACTTGCATCAAATCTATCCTCCTACCTTCCTTCCATAAACTTTTCAGGAAATTATGGATACACTGGTTCAGATATACCAGAAACAAAGGATGAATGGGATGCTGGCGATTCCTACTCATTCACCCTTTCTTTATCCCTTCCGCTGTTTTCAGGGTTTAACAGGGTGAATAACACAATCATAAAAAAACTCCAGGTCCAGATGGCAGAATTTGAACTGGAAAAGAAGAAAAATCAGATTGATATAGAGGTTGAAGATGCCTATTATTCTCTAAAAGAGGCTGAAAAGATGCTAAAACTTGCCAGAAAAAACTTAGAACTTGCAAAGGAGAGTTCTGAGGCTTCAAGGCTTAGATACGAACTTGGTGAGGCTTCAATCATTGAACTTTTATCGGGTGAGGAAGACCTTTTGAATGCTGAGTACTCCTATGAGTCAGCTGTGAAGGATTACATTGTGTCTATATACAGGTTGAAAAAGGTAATAGGGAGGCTTTAATATGAAGAAAAAAATCATAATCACCACAGTTGTCGTTGGAATTATAATCATCCTTATCATAGCAAATCTTGCATCCTCTTCAGGACTTCAGGTTCAGGTTGAAAAGGTGAAGAGAGGGGTTGTTAAGAACATTGTCTCAGCACCGGGAGCGGTTGAATCCCCCAATGAGGTGAATATCAGTTCCGATGTGATGGGAAAACTTGTAAAACTCTATGTTGAGGAGGGGGATACTGTGAAGGAAGGCAACCTTCTTGCAAAACTTGATGATACTGAGGCAAGGGCGAATTATGAAAAGGCGAAAAGTTTCTATGAATCCCAGAAGGCAAACTACCAGCAGAAAAAGGAGGAGTTTCAGAGAAAGAAGGTTCTTTATGAAAAGGGACTCATCTCAAAGAAGGAATTTGATGATGCAAAAACTGCACTCCTGCTTGCTGAAAATTCCCTTAAACAGGCTGAATCAGATGTGGTGTCCGCAAAGGATAGGCTTGACAAATACACAATAAAATCCCCCATAAGCGGTATTGTCACCCAGGTGAAGGTGAAGGAGGGGGAGAATGTCATCACAGGAACAATGAATAATCCTGGAACCGTTTTGCTCACGATAACCAACATACGCCAGATGGATATGGTTGCAGATGTGGATGAAAGTGAAATTCCACTTGTCAATGTGGGAGATACAGCGGAGATAAGCATTGATGCATTCCCTGATACTGTCTTCATGGGTATAGTGTACAACATCACTGGAAAGCCCAGAAGCACAGGTGAATCTGTCTCCTTCCCTGTGAGGATAGAGATACTCAACCCACCAGAGGACATCTTTCCCGGAATGTCAGGGGACTGCGATATTGTTGTGGAAAAGAAAACAAATGTGTTGAGGATTCCCATACAGGCACTTGTGAGTCGCAAAAGGAAGGATGGGGTATTCATTGTGAAGGATGGAAAGGCAGTATTTACACCTGTAAAAAAGGGTATGGTTGGAGAAAGGTATGTTGAAATCCTTGAAGGTGTTGAAGAAGGAGACCCTGTTATCATTGGTCCCTTCAAGGCAATAAAGGAGATAAAGGATGGACAGAGGGTTTCTTACAGAACTAATAAGGGCGGCAATAGAGTCAATAAGGATAAATAAACTAAGGGCATTCCTCACCACACTTGGAATTATCATTGGTGTAACCACGGTGATTGCAGTTGTATCTGTAATCATCGGTGTTCAAAAAAAGGTAACAGACACATTCTCCTCCATTGGTGCAGATGTAATCTACATCCAGAAGTACCCTTGGGTGATGGGTGCAAGACGCAAGTGGTGGGAGATAAGAAAGAGAAAGGACATAACATTCACTGAATACAATGCCTTAAAGAAGTATTCAACAACCATAAAATATATTGCTCCAGAGATGCATTCAAGGGTATCATTGAAAAGGGGGAACAAAAAGGTTGAGGCCGTAGAGATAACAGGAACAACCCACATCCTGCCAAAGATAAATCAACAGTATGTGGAGACTGGACGATTTTTGAGTGAGGATGATGTCAGGTACAGGAAAAATGTATGTGTGATTGGGACAGATGTTGCAGAGAATCTATTCCCTGAGGAAAATCCCGTTGGTCAGTATCTGAAAATAGCAGGGAATAAGTTTTTGGTGATTGGCATCCTTGAAAAGAAGGGGAACATATTCGGTCAGAGCATGGACAATGTTGCAGTAATTCCCTACACAACCTACCAGAAGATATTTGGCTCAAGGAGAAGTATAACCATTGTTGCACTCGCTGAAAACAAGGATGAAGCCATTGAAGAGATAAGGTGGATATTGAGGCATGTGAGGAAGGTGCCAGAAGGCAAGCCAGACGACTTCTCAATAAACACATCTGATGCACTTATCAAGCAGTGGAATGAACTTACAAGGAGCATATTCCTTGTGATGATTGTTGTTGCATCTGTTGCACTTATAGTTGGTGGAATAGGGATAATGAACATAATGCTCGTTTCTGTTACTGAAAGGACAAGGGAGATAGGAATAAGAAAGGCAATTGGCGCAAAAAAGAAGGAGATACTTGTTCAATTCCTCATAGAGGCAGTGATTGTTTCACTCGGTGGTGGTATTATCGGGATACTCCTTGGTTTTCTACTTGCAAAACTTTCATCCATTTTTGCCAATCTACCCTTTGCAATGCCCATATGGCTCGTGCTTCTCGGTTTTCTCTTCTCAAGCCTTGTCGGTGTTTTCTTTGGCTTTTATCCGGCAAAAAAGGCAGCGGAACTGAACCCTGTGGAGGCATTGAGATATGAATAAAAGAAAGAACAGGGATTTAATCAAACTCAAGGGCATTAAAAAGGTGTATCACCTTGGTCAGGTGGATGTTCATGCGCTGAGAGGAGTTGACCTTGTTGTAAAAAAGGGGGATTTCATCGCAATTATGGGACCATCAGGTTCCGGGAAATCCACACTCATGCACATCATGGGTTGTCTGGATACACCAACAGATGGAACATACATTCTGGATGGAATGGAGGTTCACAACCTTGATGAGGATAACCTTGCAGAGATAAGGAAGAAGAAGATTGGTTTTGTGTTCCAGAATTTCTATCTCCTTCCCAGGGTCTCAACAGAATACAATGTTGCACTCCCCATGATTTACAACAGGGTTCCTTATGGAGAGAGAAAGGAGAAGGCATTGAAACTCCTTGAAAAGGTGGGTCTATCCCACAGAATACACCATCTACCATCTGAACTCTCTGGTGGAGAGAGGCAGAGGGTGGCAATTGCAAGGGCCCTTGCCAATGACCCTGATATAATATTTGCAGACGAGCCCACTGGAAATCTTGATACAAAGATGGGGGCAGAAATTATGGAGATTTTCAAGGGTTTACATAAAGACGGAAAGACAATTGTTATGGTGACCCATGAAAGATACATTGCAGAATACGCTGAAAGGATTATCCATATCAAGGATGGGAAAATAGAAGATGAAGAAGAGTTATAGGATACTCATCATAAACTGGCAGGACATAAAGAACCCACTTTCAGGTGGAGCAGAGGTTCATTTATTTGAAATCTTTTCAAGGCTTTCTGATAGATACGAGATACACCTTCTGTGTGATAGTTTTGAAGGTGCAGAGCCTGAGGAAACAATTGATGGAATACATGTCCACAGGCGAGGCCTTAGAAACACATTCAACTTCATTGTGCCTGCTGCATTCAGAGAGTTAAACAGAAGGTATAATTTTGACCTTGTGATTGAGGACCTGAACAAAATACCCTTCTTTGGAAGGTTCTATATCCCCACAAAGAGAATGGGGATAGTCCACCATCTCTTTGGAAAGGTTATTTATCAGGAAACAGACCTTTTATCAGGAACCTATGTATATTTCACTGAAAGGCTTATACCAAAATTTTACAGGGACATACCAATGGTATGTGT